>NZ_JAHDSX010000006.1:0-86730 GCF_020969955.1 Allobaculum fili
CATTGGCCCAGTCTTTAAGAACTGTCTTAGATGTATGAACCGCTGGAGAAGTCGGTTCTTCAAGAGGTACGAATTTGCCATTAATGATGTGGCCGATAGTAGGACCATCGACTGGATAACAATGGCCGTTCTTGCGGACACAGCCGACTCGCTGCTTGACAGCGTATCGATCCTTGTTTTTTCCATAGGCATAGACAATCGAATTTTTGGGACGTGGTACGGCACGAATCTCAGCTGGAACAGACATATTTGGCTCCTTTTCATATAGTGTATTTATATCTGTCTTATATCATTAAATAATCTATACAGGGAGGATTTTTATAATAAAAATGAAATTTCAAAGAATCAAATTGATTTACGATTTTTGCTTAATAATGCTTGTTAATCGCATGTCTGGTCATGAAGCCAGGCAGAATTAAAAGAGAGCCTCGAAAAAAAGGCTCTCTAATGAGATAAAATTTCAAAAACGAGCGATTTGTATAGTTAAGCTCGTTGGGAAAGTTCTAGAGGAATAAAAAATGAATTTCAAAGATCCATATAGAAATCTTTTAAGAAAAAGAATAGCTGTTTCCGATGAAGCCATTACCTTCAGCGAGCTTTTCATCAAGGATACAGTACATTTATTTGCGGCTAACATTCCCGACGCCATGCACTTCTTAAAAAACAATTGCACGGAAGACGAGTATTCATGGATCAGCGAAATCATTGACGATAGTGCAGAACAGTCGAAAAGTGTTGAACTCATTGAGGCATATAAGAATCTGGCTGAAAAATATCCAGAAGAAACGAAGAGCTACAATATAAAATCATTCATTAATTCCGCTATGGCCATTGCTGAGTCCTGGCAGGAGGATGAAGACTAGTCTTCTAAACTCAATCTAGTATAAAAAATCGCACGTAAATCGCACATCAAAACAAAATAAAAACCCGATAGGCTTTACCTACCGGGATATTTGTTAAGTGGTGCGGACGATGCGAGTCGAACGCACACGGGTTGCCCCACTGCCGCCTGAAGACAGCGTGTCTGCCATTTCACCACGTCCGCATATGCGCTTTGTTTCAACGCTTTGATATTATAGCATGCGAAATCAGAACTGGAAGACCAAAGTACATTTAAATTCTAAAGATTTTCTAAACAAAATGCCCGGTTCACTTGTTCTGTTCCCTGAACGGAACGAGAAAACGGGCTTGTGCCTCTATGTGGACGTCTGGATCTGGATTTTTCTTTTGCTTTTTCCTTTGGCCAAGAGCGGATAACAGAAAAGAGACGGCATAGATCGACGAAAAGGTCGATGCCGTCTCTTTTATTTATTCAGGGATTTCGAAGATTCGTCTTTTCTTTTGCAACGGAATCCAGCTAGTCGAGATCCTGTCCAATGTCGGAACGATGAATCAGATCGGAGCAGTGAATGGCGTCTGCGGATTCCTGTACTTTTGCACAGGCTCCGGCAAGCGTTTCGTCTACGCGGGTAAGAATAAGTACGCGTCCGCCGTCCGTAAGGATCCGGCCGTTTTCTCCGACTTTTGCGTGGTTGTAGTTGATGATGCCTTCAAAGTCTTCATCCATCACAATCGGCGCATCGTGGGAATCGGTCTGCGGATAGTCCTTGCCGGCCAGAACAACGGAAACTGCTACTTTCGGCCGCCATTCGAGATTTACCGGTTTGCCTTCCTGCAGATCGAACCAGGCTTTGGCCAGATCGCTGCGCAGAAGCTGCAGATAGGAAACCGCACCGGTTTCTGAAAGACCCGGTTTCATGTTTACGCAGACCAGACCGTGATCGGTCAGCACAAATTCACCGGTCAGAAGACCGTTGTAGTCCACGCCACGTTTCTGGATCACCTTGAAGAACGGAACCATAATTCGCTCAACGGCTTCCTGGGCGTGTTCATGACTGATCGGACCTCTGGCGCTGCATACCGCGCCCATTCCTTTGGCCTGCGGATCGTCTTCATGTTCATAAATACCGCGCATCACAATATAAGGAAGAAGCGGAACCACACGGGCCTTATAAACCATAACCGGCAGATTAAAGCGGCGGCCTTCTTTAAATTCAGAAACCATGACGCGGGTACGTCCATTTCCAAACCATTCTTCCAGCAGATCCAGCGCTTCGTCTTCGTTATACGGAATGGCGAACCGTTTTTCGCCTTCCACTTCCTTCAGTACGAACGGGCATGGAAATTCTTCCACAAACTTTCGTGCTTCTTCAATCGTATTCAGCATGCGGAAATCCGCTACCGGAATATCGTTTTCCTGCATAATCTTGGCCCAGAGCGGCTTGTCATCAATCATATGACAGGCTTTGATATCCGGGGCCAGAACATTCCATCCACGGCTGGAGAGACTGTCTCCCCATCCCTTGCGGATGAGATCCTCATCACAGAGAATGACCAGATCTGGTTCAAACTCCACCAGCGTTCCAAAAATGTCTTCAGGATTATAGTTATCCGGGAGCTCTTCTACCGACTGCTCAAACTGAACCGTTCCCGGATTTCCGGGGACGACGAGTACTTCATTACTGCCGCGGCATTCCAGAAGCGAACCCAGAGCTTGTTCTTTCGCATTTTCACCAATAACAATTATTTTCATACACCAATCTCCTCTGTTCAGGTTTGCCATTTCTGCAATTCATATTACCATGTGCATTTTCCCTGACCGCAGATCCTGCTAACTCCTGTTCAGTTTGTCATATTTGAGGAAAGATATTTTTAACTGATGCAAAGGAATTTTAGGAAGGGCAATCTGTCCACAGTATGCGCCGTCCTTTTTTGTCTATTCTTTCCTACGCTCACGTTTCATCTTATCCGTATACTTTCATCCAGCTTTTCTTACTTTTCAAAAAAGGCCGGTTCATAAAGTCTTTTCTTCGGGTATCCGAAGAAGACGAACTTTAAACAGCCTTAAGATTGTACGACAGATCGTCATAATCTTTGTGATTTTTAGTGCATCCGTTTTCAAACCGCCTGTTTTGTCCTGCCGAACGCCTGAATCGTTTCCGATCGCACCCCCTGAACGTACACGGGGAAAACGTTCAGTTCTGTCATTTTGTCAGAAAAGAGCGTGCGCGGCTCAGAATTCTGTTACATTGATATATACCTTTTCCTGTCCGGACGATGCGTTTCCTTCACTTTGAAAAACGATCGCCGGCCGTTTAAAAAAGCAGGCAGACCGCAAACCTTTCCGCAAAATCTGCGCTGCCAGAAAGGAGAACCTGTGAATTCTGAACCGTCCAAATCCAGCCCTTCTTTACAGGAGCCGGCTGCCCAGAAGAAGGCTTCGAAAAAAGCTTCCAGAAAACAATCCCGGCCGGCAAACCGGAACAGAAACCGGCGTAGAAATCGGATTCTGCTTCTGATTGCGCTGATTGCCGCCGCCGTTGCGGGTTTCTATCTGCTTTTCAAGGCGCTGAACCCGATCAGCCTGGCTTCCGAAGTCTATGTGGCTGAATATACCGAGTCGTTTAACTCCAAAGGAAACCTGAAATCGGTCTTCCTGGATTCCGAAGACAAAGTCACATTTAAAGGCTCAGTAGATAAAGATAAAATCGGCACTTACGATGCCGCCTATGTGTATAAAGGAAAAGAATATCCGTTTCTCGTTGAAGTAAAGGATACGAAAGGCCCCGAGCTCGAAGTCCACGATCTGACCATTACGACCAATGAGAATCTGACGCCGCGCATGTTCGTGACATCGTGTTCCGATCCGTCCAACTATTCCCTGAAAATGACCGGCGATGACCCCAAGCGCCGCGAAGGGTCCTATGAAATCACCATTACAGCCCGGGATGACTACGAAAACGAAACCAGCAAGACCGTCAAGCTGACCCGCGTCAACGATACCCATCCTCCGGTCATTGAAAACTTCACCGAAAGCATTGAGCTGCTCCAGGGAAAACCGTATCCCGCCGAACAGCTGATCATCACGGATGACTATGACGAAAAGCCTTCCGTACACATCGATACTTCGGCGCTGAATACGGAAGCCCCGGGTTCCTATCCGGTTACCATTCGTCTCATTGACCATTCCGGCAACGAACAGACGTATTCGCAGACGGTTACCGTAAAGGAAAATCCAAACTACGGAAAGAAACTGGTGTATCTGACCTTCGAAGAAGGTCCGTCCAGCCAGACCGATGCCATTCTGGACGCTCTGGAGCGCAATAACGTCAAAGCGACCTTCTTTGTTACGGCGGAGCATCCAGAATCCGCCGATAAGATCCGCAAAATTGCGGATGCGGGCCATTCGCTGGGCCTGATGTCCTATTCCAACAATCCTTCCGCCATCTACAAATCCGAAGACGCGTATTTCAAGGATC
This sequence comes from Allobaculum fili, assembly GCF_020969955.1. Lineage (NCBI taxonomy): Bacteria > Bacillati > Bacillota > Erysipelotrichia > Erysipelotrichales > Erysipelotrichaceae > Allobaculum > Allobaculum fili. Next base: position 4,320 of record NZ_JAHDSX010000006.1, read on the forward strand.
TGGACAAAATTTCCAGTCTGGTCCGTGAAGAAACCGGTCAGGATGTCAAACTGATCCGCTTCCCGGAAGGATCCGGCAACACGGTCGTTCCCGGCACGGGAATCATGTCCGATCTCGTTCGTGCCATCAGCCAGAAAGGCTACATGTACTGCGACTGGAACGCGGATTCCAACGACTGGTATGACGTGAACATCGATCCAAACACGCTGATCAACACCTGTCTCCAGCATATGACAGCCGATCAGCTGGTCGTCCGCTTCCACGACTCGCCCGACCAGTCCACGACTGCCCAGGCGCTCGATGCGATCATTCAGAACTATCGGGACAACGGCTATTCTTTTGAAGTCATTGATGAAACGACGATCCTTCCGCATCAGGTTGTCATGAACTGATACGAATTTTCTGAGCTGCTCTGTGATTTTTCGCAGAGCGAAGACCATAGACAAAAGGCGATACGCTCGTGATTCTGCGCGCGTATCGCCTTTTTCTGTTTCTGACTCTGAATTTCTGTATGAATTTTCGTCTGCCGAAATCGATGAATGATCCTAGATTCCGGTGACGTAGTGGAAGGCTTCTTCCGCTGCGATAGCACCGTCTCCGCAGGCGGTAACGATCTGACGAAGTTCCTTGTCGATGCAGTCGCCGCATCCGAAAATTCCAGGAACGGCGGTTCTCATGCGGCGGTCAACGACCAGATAGCCGCGCTCATCGAGTACGCCAAGATCCTTCACAAAGCTGGTTTCCGGAATGTGACCGATGTAAGGGAAGATGCCCTGACATTTCAGATGTACTTCGAGGCCGTCTTCGAGGTTTTTGAGGGTAAGTCCGCTGACTTTGCCGTCTTCCATCTGAATGGAAACCGGGATGTGATGACGGATTACGCGAATCTTGTCGTTGGCGGCGATGTCCTGCTGCACTTTGGTTGCTGCACGGAATTCATCGCGGCGGATGACAATCGTTACCGAAGACGCGAAGCGCGCCAGGAACTGCGCTTCTTCCAGAGCGGAGTTGCCGCCGCCGATGACAACGACTTCCTTTTCACGGAAGAAGGCGCCGTCGCATACGGCGCAGAAGCTTTCGCCGTGACCGATGGCTTCCTGTTCGCCAGGGATATCGAGATGACGTTCTGCCGCACCCGTGGCGACAATAACGGCTTTCGCATTGATGATGGTGCCGTCTTTCAGGATGACCTGATGACCGGCGGATACGGATTCAACTTCGCCAAACATGTACTGGGCGCCGAACTCGATGGACTGCTGATACATCTGCATGGCCAGATCCGGTCCGGAAACGGAAGGTACGCCAGGATAGTTATCGACCTGGTACGTTTTGAGAAGTTTTCCGCCTGGAGCCGTACCGTCAATCATGACTGTCGTCAGTCCGGCACGGGAAGCATACAGTGCGGCGGTCATTCCAGCTGGGCCGGCGCCGATAATCACAAGATCATATTCTTGTTCCATTTTGATTCCTCCTTGAGAAGAAAAGGAAGCTGGCGAAGATCATCGATCAGATAATCCGGACCTTCCTTTTCGAGTGCTGTTCTTTGTACTGTATCTAAAGTATAGCCGATGGACACAAAACCGGCTCTGTGTGCCGCCTGAATGTCTGCGTCGTTGTCTCCGACGTAGACCGCTTTTTCCTTTGGATAGCCCATGACTTTCGCCGCATGCAGCAGTCCTGCCGGATCCGGCTTGCAGGCCGGCTGATCTTCCTTCGCGAATACCGCCTCAAAATATGGACGCAGATGACAGATTTCCATCCCCAGCAAAACCGGTTCGCGCCGCTTGTTGGAAAGGATTCCCATCGCATACCCTTCGTCATACAGCTTCTGAACGGTTTCGAGCGCATGCGGCATTTCACGCAGCAACATGTAATGCAGATCCTTGTTAATTTTCTGATAGAGGTCGATCACGTCTTCCACTTCTTCCGGCGGAAAATAGCGAAGAAAGGTCGTTTCGAGCGTTGGGCCGAAAAAGGAATACAGCTCTTCGGGGCTCAGCTGGTAATCGGGAAGCTTCTGGGCAAACACCTGCCGGAACGTCTCGAACACAAGATTCTGCGAATCGATCAGCGTGCCGTCCAGGTCAAACAGCACCAGCGGCTTTTGCGGATCGACAGTATGTTTTGAGGATGGGGTCTGTCCTGCATTGGAATTTGGCAATTTTTCCATGTTCGCTCTCCTTAAAAAATGCCTTGCGGCATTCTCGTCGTTTTCGTTTCGGGGTACTTCGGGTATCCCCGGTCTATTTTGCGTACATCGGGTTCATTCCATCACGTGCATATCGCGTACATATGGAAACAGAGCGCCGGGAGCGCTCTGTTTTTCGATGTCTGATTTTTGTATTCGTTCATTCTTTCGGCAGTGTCTGTGATTCACGCCGTTTTTTACGCTTTGGCCATCTTAATTGAGCGGCTCTGCGTTTTGCATGGCTGCGGCTTTGACTTCTTCCTCTTCTTCACTGCGGTTCTTTTCAATTTCTTCGAGAACCAGCTCTTCGAAAACTTCTGCGGAATCGAAGCCGTCCTGCTGAAGCAGATAGTTGGTTACCGCCGTTTCAATAACGGTCGCCATCGGCCGGCCGTACGTAACCGGGATGACCATTTTCAAAACCGGGATGCCAAGGTAGTTGGAATACTGCTTGTCTCCCAGACCGACACGGTCATACGCCACGCTCGGATTATACGTTTCGAGACGAATTTCAAAACTGATTTCCGCGGAATTGGCAACCGAGGTAATGCCGTACAGGCGCTTGATATCGATAATGCCGACGCCGCGCAGTTCCATGAATCCGGAAATGACCTGAGCGGTTTTGCCGACGAGCGTGTTGTGAATTCGATACAGATCCACCCGGTCATCGGCAACCAGCTGATGGCCCCGCTTGACGAGGTCCAGTACGATTTCACTTTTGCCGGAGCCGCTGGTTCCGGTAATCAGAACGCCTACGCCGTAAATGCGGACGAGTTCGCCGTGCAGCAGTGTCGCCGGGGCGAGCAGTTCGTCGAGATAGTTGGTGACATTGACGACGACCTGGCTCGTTTTTGTCTTCGTTTCAAAGACAGGAAAGTCCTTCCGATCGGAAATCTCCTTGAGAATCGGCGGGCAGACGTGGCCGCCGGTCAGAAGAATGCAGGGGGTATCCGCATGCGTCACGAATTCAAAAACACGGCGCTGCTGGATTTCGTCCATCTGTTCGGTAATGTAGCGGTATTCTTTACCGCCGATCACGATCAGACGCTTCGTCTGCGAATGGGACAGGTAGCCGGCGAGTTCAAGACCCGGACGGTTAATATCCGGCAGGGTGATCGGGCGCTTGAGGGCTTTGCTGGTGCCGGCCACCTGGTTCCAGTGAAATTTCACAACCAGATCCCGGACTGTTGCTTTCGCCATGTGTTCTGCCCCCTTTCCCTGCTCTGCGGATTTCGCAGTTTTTTGCGGCCGCTGTTCAGAGCTTTATCATATCTTATCCAGCGGTTTTTCTGCGTACAGAAATGACCGGCATAGAGTATCCCATCACAAATTTCTGTGTTCCCGCTGTATTTCCTTAACATTAGACAGTTCGAAATGTCAAACGGATTCAAAATGCCCGAATGTTTCTTCCAGACGATTTTTCGACCTTGTGCAAGACGTACAGTCTCTCAGTTTACATGTATCCCCGGGAAACGGGGAAAGCCAGCACACAGGAAAATGCCGGATTCTGACCTGACTGTTTAAACAGCGGCCCGAATCCGGCCTGATGCGGTGAATTGGCGGTGAATTCGCAGTGAAGTATTGGCTGGAATGGGTGTAAAGCAGCTTTTCTTATTCGTTGGAATCGGAAGTCATTTTTCCCTTCCAGTACGGAAGCTTTTTGAGATGTGATGCGTAAAACGCCCGGCATTCTTTTTCGCTCAGGCCATTCTGCGGCATCGAAGCGACGAGAAAATCCAGCATCTGATCCGGTTCGGTATACACAAAGGATCCGTCTTCCAGACACCACTTGCAGTAGCCGGGATCGATTTCTCCTTCCTTATTTTTCCCCATGATCGACGGCTCAAGAGGCATTCCGCAGCATTCGCAATAGCGAATCACCGGTGACTCCAGTAAAGCGTCGATCGATACGCCAAACACTTCGGACAGCTTCACCAGCAAATCCGCTCCCGGTATAGTTTCGCCATTTTCCCATCGGGATACCGCCTGACGGGTGACGTGAACTTTGTCCGCCAGCTGGGCCTGCGTCATCATCGATGCATCTCGAAGCTGTTTGAGAATCGTTCCTGTACTCATTTGCGTACCTCTTTTCCTGCATTCAGTATGCGGGAAGCCCGTATGAGGCTCAAGCAACCGTCCGTTGCCTTTTCTTCCTCGTTGAAAGGCAGAAAAAAGCAGCAGCTCGAGGAACTTTTTCCTTAAGCTGTTGCTCTGGATTCGAATTTCTTCTGCTATTTTGGATTTTTCGTTTTTCGGTATTTAAGCTCTTCGGATGATTTTTCCGATTTGCGTTTTGGTTCTTTATTCTTCGGTTTTGCTTTCCTTCTCGTCTTCAAAGCCTTTCCATTTCGTATAGGCTTCGGCTTCGCCGCCGGTAAGCAGCGGGGCGAGATACTGACCGGTAAAGCTGTTCGGGCAGGCCGCAATTTCTTCCGGGGTTCCCTTGGCGATAATCGTACCGCCGCCGGCACCGCCTTCCGGACCGAGATCAAGAATATAGTCCGCGTTTTTAATGACGTCGAGATTGTGTTCGATGACGATGACCGTATTGCCGCCGTCGACCAGACGCTGCAGCACTTCGATCAGCTTGCGGACATCGCTCGAATGCAGACCGGTCGTCGGCTCATCGAGAACAAAGACCGTCTTGCCGGTCGGCTTTTTCTGCAGTTCGCTCGCCAGCTTGACACGCTGTGCTTCCCCGCCGGACAGGGTGGTCGCCGACTGGCCGAGCTTGACGTAGGACAGACCGACATCCGCCAGCGTCTGCAGCTTGTGACGGATGCGGGAAATCGGCTGGAAAAATTCAATGGCTTCTTCCACCGTCATTTCCAGAACGTCGGAAATCGTTTTGTCCTTGTACTTTACCTGAAGCGTTTCTTCGTTATAGCGCTTGCCGTGACAAATGTCGCATTCGACATAGACGTCGGGCAGGAAGTGCATCGAAATCTTGCGGGTACCGTCGCCCTGACACGCTTCGCAGCGTCCGCCTTTGACGTTGAAGGAAAACTGCGATTTGGTGAAACCGAGCAGTTTGGCTTCGCGCGTCTGTGCGAACAGGTCGCGGATATCGTCAAAGACGCCGACATACGTCGCCGGATTGGAACGCGGGGTACGGCCGATCGGCTCCTGCGAAATCTCGATCAGCTTGTCGATTTCCTCAAGACCGCGTATTTCCTTTGCCTGACCGGGTTTTACACGGACTTTTCCTAAATGATGCTGGATGCCGTGGGTGAGAACTTCAGTTACGAGCGACGATTTGCCGGAACCCGAAACGCCGGTGACAACCGTAAATGTTCCGAGCGGGAACGAGGCGTTCACGTGCTGGAGGTTGTTATGGGTGGCATCGATGACATCCAGCGATTTGCCGCTGCCTTTGCGGCGCACAGCCGGATACGGAATTTTCTCCTTGCCGGACAGATAGCGGCCGGTAATGGAGTTTTCGTTGGCCATGACCTGTTCCGGCGTACCGCAGGCGACGACTTCCCCACCGTGCACGCCGGCGCCTGGGCCGATGTCCACGATATAGTCGCTGGCGCGCATCGTATCTTCATCGTGTTCGACAACGATCAGGGTGTTGCCCAGATCGCGCATTTCCTTCATCGACTGAATCAGACGGTCGTTGTCGCGCTGGTGCAGACCGATCGACGGTTCGTCGAGAACGTACATGACACCGGTCAGACGGGAACCAATCTGGGTGGCCAGACGAATACGCTGGCTTTCGCCGCCGGAAAGAGTCGACGCCAGACGGTCGAGCGTCAGATACGTCAGACCGACATTTTTCAGAAACGTCAGACGGTTTTTGATTTCATTCAGACCGAGTTCCGCAATTTTGCGCTGCGCCGGGGTCAGTTCGAGATGTTCGATGAAGTCGATGGCTTCCACAACCGACATCTGGGTCCATTCGTAAATGTTCTTGCCGCCGATGCGTACCGCCAGAACCTGATCGTTCAGACGGGCGCCGTGGCAGGTCGGGCACACCGCTTCGCCCAGGAACGTTTCGTACCAGTCTCTCGACCAGGCCGATCCCGTTTCGAGATAGCGGCGTTCAATCAGATCCGCTACGCCCTCGATCGGCTCGTTGTATTCGCGGGTCAGGCCTTTATTGTTGACGATAGTGTAGGACACCGGTTCGTCCGAACCGTGGAGAACGATGTCGAGTTCCTTTTTCGTCAGCTTGCTGATCGGCTTGTCCATATTGATGCCGAAATGGTCGCACAGCGCCACAAAGCGCTGCCATTCCTGGTTGGACGAGCCGGCAATGTTTTTAAAGTAGGCGACGCCGCCTTCATTCAGCGTCTTTTTCTTATCCGGAATCAGAAGATCCAGATCGACTTTCTGGATGACGCCGATGCCCTTGCATTCCGGGCACGCGCCCATCGGCGCGTTGAAGGAAAACAGACGCGGTTCGAGTTTCGGTACGGTAAAACCGCAGATTTTGCACGCGTAGCTCGAGGAAAAGAGCAGCGTATCGTCCGGCGTCATGACCGCCGCCATGCCTTCGCCGAGATTGAGCGCCGTATTGATGGAATCGTAGTAGCGGCCGCGGTTATTGCCTTTAATGATTCGGTCGACAACAACTTCAATCGTGTGCTTCTTATTTTTTCCCAGCGGTTCGAGTTCTTCGATCAGACGGATTTCCCCATCAACTCGGGCACGCAGAAAACCGTCTTTCATCAGTTTGGCAAATGTGTCCTTGAACGTGCCCTTCTTGTCGCGGGCAATCGGAGCGAGAACGGTCGTGCGGGTGCCGTCGGGCAGAAGCATAACCTGGTCTACCATCTCGGTAACCGTCTGGCCGGTAATCGGTTCGCCGTGTTCCGGGCAGTACGGCACGCCGATGCGCGCGTACAGCAGACGCAGGTAGTCGTAAATTTCCGTTACCGTGCCTACGGTCGAACGCGGGTTGTGCGAAGTCGTTTTCTGATCGATAGCAATAGCAGGAGAAAGACCGTCAATCTGATCGACATCCGGCTTTTCAGAATTGCCGAGAAACTGGCGGGCATAAGAGGACAGGGATTCCATATAGCGGCGCTGGCCCTCCGCATAAATCGTATCGAAAGCCAGCGAAGTCTTACCGCTTCCGGAAACGCCGGTCATGATAATGAGCTTGTTTTTGGGAAGATCGAGAGAAATGTTTTTCAGGTTGTTTTCTCTGGCTCCCTGAATGTGAATAACAGAGTCCATGTTGATCCCTTCTTTCTGTTTTTCTGTTCGGTTTGTGTATGTATTTCGATTTTGTATTTCTGTCTGAAACTGGAGTGTAGCGCCCGGCTCTGGATTTGGAAAAGCACAAAGCCTGCGCCTTTTAAACTTTTCATGATTTTGGCACGGACAAAATGTCGTGCCGATAAATGATTTCAAAAAAGGATCTCTGGACGCTGCCCCAAAGCGGGTATGGTCTGGCGGATCCGCATACGGCGTCTTTTCTGTTTTGGAGAATGGTTAAGAGGGCCGGCTTCTTTATTTTGTATCGTCTGGTTTCGTTTTCGTAATTTCTGGATTCTTCCTTGAGCAAAAAACGCAGAATTTCCTGCGATCTGCCTGCAGCCTGTAAAAAGCGTATAATCCAGCTTTTCATTATTCCATTTTTCACGCAAATGTCAATTTGAATGTGCTCATATTGTGCACAACAAATCCTTTAGACAAGCCCAAAATTCCGCTTTTTCCAGACCGGATTGAGCTGTATGAACATCGCCTTGCGCGTCGGAATTTTCTTCGAACCGGCCGGTATGCCGGTATATAGAAAAGGCTGATTTCTGGTTTTGAAATCAGCCTCGTTTGTTTAAGAATGGGTTTTACTGCTCTTCCTGTTCCTTTTTCTGGCGCATCATTTCCTGATACACCTCGTTTTTGGAAAAGCCGCTTTCTTCGCTGGCTTTAGCGGCTGCCTGTTTGGGCTTGATGCCCGAGGCCGCCAGTTCAGACGCCATGCGAACCGTTTCTTCAAAAGAACGGTCAGTCTGCTGCGGGCAGCCCTGTACGACTACGACCATTTCTCCTTTCAGCTGGGAAACCAGCGGGAGAATTTCGGAAATCGTGCCGCGCAGGAACTCTTCGTGCAGCTTGGTCAGTTCTCTGGCCAGACAGATCTGCCGGTCGCCAAAGACTTCCTTTACGTCTTCCAGCATTTTTTCAATGCGGTGCGGCGCTTCGTAAAAAATTACCGTATACGGCAGGGACTTCAGACTTTCGAGTTCCTTTTTCCGGCGAACGCTTTTCGCATCCAGAAATCCGTAAAAGAGGAAATGAGAGGTTTCCAGGCCGGAGGCCACCAGCGCGTTTAACGCCGCATTGCTTCCGGAAACGGGAATGACCGGATAGCCGGCCTGGGAAGCGAGCCGGACGAGTTCACTGCCCGGATCCGAAATGAGCGGATAGCCGGCATCGGAAATGACGGCGACTTTCTTTCCTTCTTCAAGCAGCTTTAAAATGCCGGTCGAACTCGTATGCGCGTTGTATTCATGATGCGCGATCAGCGGTTTGTGAATTCCGATCGATTTCAGAAGAAGGCCGGAATTGCGCGTATCTTCACACGCGATCACATCGGCGTTTTCCAGCGCCTCTTTCTGGCGAGGAGAAATTTCCGAAAGATTGCCGATCGGGGTCGGGACCAGATAGACGGCTGGTCCATTTTCATTCTGGAAGCTTTTCTGTCGATTCATGTTCTGCCTTTCTTGCCGGGAACAGTTCGTCAAAGGAGACAAACAGCGTTTCTTCCCGGTTTTCAAGCTTGGCTTGTTTCTGAAGCACGTTCATCGAGCTGATCCGATAGCGATTTCCGTTGTATTCGATCTGGGAATTCAGCTTCGGCAGGTTTTTGCGCAGCTCGCAATAGGCTTCGTTTTCAAAACGCAGACAGCACTTCAGCTTGCCGCACTGTCCAGACAGTTTGGAAATATTGAGCGCGAGCAGCTGGTTTTTCGCCATGTTGATGGACACAGTATCAAAGTCGCTCATGAACCGGCTGCAGCAGCATTCCATGCCGCAACTGCCGATGCCGCCGACCAGTTTGGCTTTGTTGCGGGGGCCGACCTGGCGCAGTTCAATCCGGCCGCTGATGCATCCGGCGAGCTCTTTGAGCAGACCGCGGAAATCGACGCGATCTTCGCTGACGTACGTAAAAATCACTTTGGAGCGATCAAGGGTATACTCGCAGGAAATCAGATGCATGTCGAGCTTGAGGCGCTCGATGGCTTTGGCACAGATCTCAAAGGATTTGCGTGCTTCTTCTTCATTTTCAGCTTTCTGGTGCAGGTCTTCCGGCGTGGCGCGGCGGACGATGCCTTTTAAGTCGCCCTGGACTTTGGACGCGTCAAAGGGCATCGACGGTACATAGACCGTACCGATTTCCTGACCGCGAACCGTTTCCACAACGACCGCTTCACCAGTTCGATGTTCCATTGTCGTTCCGAAGGTATACACCTTCTTGGATCCGTCAAACTGGATATACACCATGAAAGGGTAAGTTTTCGTATTCGATGCCGGCTTGGCGGCACTGGATGGTTTCGACATAATTCGTCTTGCCTTTCTAAGGAAGCAGACGGGTTTCGATCGATTTTGATTTTCTCTCAAAGAAAGATCGACAGCGTCCGTTCCAATCTATGGAGAAGCCGCCCGGTTTTGCGTGAACATGCAAAACGGCGGCTGAAATTTCTAAGGATATGCATCCTGCTGCAGGATGCCGGTTGAGCGTCTTTGTTTTCTGAGCGCTTCTTTGCGCAGATCGCGGGCAACGCGTTCGATCAGAAGAACAGGGTCGAGCGGCTGACGCAGGGCGTCGAGCGCTTCGACAAGCGTTGAGCGCTCTTCGAGACGATCCGCCTGTTCCGTCTGCTCCTGCTCCAGAAAGTAAAGCAGGCCGTGCAGGAAAAAGGCGGCCGCTTCCCGGGTGGGAAATCCGCTTTTGGAAAAGACGCCGCATTCCAGACGCACAATGGCGGAATGCGAAGTTCGCTGCGGCCAGTATTCCTTCGCCGCATCGCGCAGTTCAAACAGCGCTTCGTTTTCCAGGAGCGCTTCCAGACTGTCCGGACCGTAGCCGGCCCGGGCGAGAATCGCCACAATTTCGGGATCGTCGATTATTTCGGCAATTTCCGCTTCGAGTGCCGCTCGTGCAGGCGGCCGCATGGGGATCAGCTGACAGCGGGAAACGATCGTCGGCAGTACGGTATTGATCGCGCTTGTACACAGGATGCCGGTCAGCCCGTCCTTGGGCTCTTCAAGAAATTTCAGAAGCGTATTGGACGCGGAAGCGGTCGCCTGTTCGTACTGTTCAATAATATAAACCTGTCGTCGGGCGTCCGTCCCGCTCGAGGTGGCAAATGTATCCTGCAGACGCAGAATGTCTTCTTTGCGCAGTCTCCAGCTCGTTTTCTGTTCGCTGGGAACCGCGTTGGTTTTCCACCAGGCGTCGAGTTCCTTTCGCGTCAGCGGCTTGCGCGCCTGCAGACCGCCGGGATGCAGCCAGAAAAAGTCCGGATACATGTCTCGGGCGATCAGCTGACAGGTTTCGCAGTTCTGGCAGGCAATCCCGTCTTCATCAGGATGTTCGCAGTTCATCGACTGCGCAAACAGCAGAGCCAGCCGGCTCTGATCCGGGTTTTTCTGTCCATAAAACATGTAGGCGTGCGAAATGCGTCCGCTTTTCAGGGCATTGGAAAGAATTTTCCATGCGACCGGCTGGCGTTCCTTCAGCTTTTTCTTATCGACCATAGCCGGCCTCTTCGAGAAGACGGTCTACCTGCTTCATCGTCTGATTTGCTACGTCTTCGATCGACCCCGACGCGTCAATGCGGCAATATTCGGGATGCGTTTTGAGAATGGCTTCAAATCCGTCGGCTACCCGGGAGAAAAACGCTTCCTTTTCCTGATCGAGACGGTTCAGATTGCCGCGCAGGTTAATCCGCTTTGCGGATGTTTCCCGATCGAGTTCAAAAAAGAGCGTCGCGTCCGGCCGGAAGCCTTCCAGACCAAAATCATTGAGATGTTCAATCGTCTTCGCATTCAGATCGCGTCCAAAGCCCTGATAGGCGATCGACGAATCCAGAAACCGGTCGCAAAGCACGATTTTGCCTTCTTCCAAAGCTGGCAAAATGGTGGAAACCAGATGCTGGCGGCGGCTGGCGGCGTACAGAAGCGCTTCGGTTTTCGGATCCACTTCATTTTCGGGATCGAGCAGAATGTTCCGGATTTGTTCCGAGAGCGGCGATCCGCCCGGCTCGCGGGTAGTGATGACGGGAAGGCCGCGTTTCAAAAGTTCTTCATAGACATGCGCCATCGCAGTGCTTTTCCCCGCTCCGTCGCTGCCTTCAAAGGCGATCATGATGCCTTTGCTTCCTTCTGGCTTTTTCATCCTCTTTCCTCCCCGAGCGCTGCTTTCCTTTTTTCGCTCTGTTTTCTATATGGTTTTCTCTACATATTCTTGATTTCGCATCTTTGCTTTTGCAGATACAAAACGCTCTGCAGTCGAAATCCGCTTTTCCTATTGTATCAAGCGGCGCAAGCTCTGACGATCGGCCAAAACGCAGGCCCGGCTTTACAAAGGAAATCCGGGGTTTGCTACAATCAGGACAGGAAGCCATTCTGCCCGTTTTGCCGCAGACAGAGCGCTGTTTTGCCTGGCGGGCAGAAGGACAGAAAAAGAAAAGAGGAATGTGTATGTGCGGTCAGTTTCTAGTCAGCGAAGAAATCGTAGATTCTCTGCGTCATCTGGTGCCCAGGGAACACTGGGAGGAGATCGAGCTCGATCTGCATCCGCATGTGATTTATCCTTCCGCCCGAACGATCGCCGTCTGCGCCAGAGACCAGGCGCTGAATCTTTCCGTAATGACGTTTGGCTTTGCCTCGTCTTCCATGAATCGCCGTATTTTCAATGCGCGTCTGGAAACCGCGTCGTCCAAGCCCCTGTTTGCGCGCGCCTGGAGATCGAATCGCGTTGCCGTTCCGGCCACTGCGTTTTACGAATGGACACCGGATAAGGAAAAAATCACCTTTGATGAACCCGGGCGCGTTCTGTATCTGGCCGCGCTGGCCCTCGATGATCAGTTCATCATTCTCACACAGGATGCCAATGAAAGCGTGGCACCCTATCACCATCGCATGCCGGTCATTCTGCAGGAAGATCAGGTGCCCGCCTGGGTCCTCGATTCCGCACAAAGCGCCATTCTGGGCCAGAACGCTTCGCCCGCTCTGCATGCAATTCTTCCAGAAGAGCCGCTTACGCTTTTTTAAATTTTCTCGTTTAGAACATTCTGACGCCGCAGACCGGCGTCTTTTTTGAACCGCTTTTCAACCGATCTTTTCAGCCGCTTCTTTCAACCGTTCTTACCCCAGGAAAAGAATCGTTTCATCTTTCCTTAATCCCGGTCTGGAAGGATAAGAGCGGCAGCTGCTCTCCGGAAAAAGAAAAAGAGATCCGGTCGCGCTGGCAAAACCTTCCGCCAGAACTCCAGATCTCAAACCATTCCGACTGTATGGACGCACCGATCGGCTTGAAAACGGATGATTCGAAACTCAGCCGGTATAGGCGTCCTGGGCGCGGTTGGAAAAGTCCTGCTTTTCCAGCCATTCTTTTTCTTCTTCTGTTTCCGGAATATCGATCCGTTCAATCTTGAAAATCACCGGCCGCGTGCCGTCGTTGCAGCAGGCGATCATCATCCGCTCATCGTTCGTCCATTTATACATGATCGATCCGCCCTGCAAAGCCGCGGAAATGTAGCGGCTGATGGCATCCCACGCTTCTCCGCAAAACCTGCCGTTCATGAGATGGTAAAAATCGTCCTGTTTTTCCGTCCGCTTGAGAACAAACGTATCGCCGGGCTTAAAAAACGGACACGGTCCGGACTTTGGATTGGCCAGATACTGCTGCTGAAGCTCTGGAAACACTTTGGTTTCCAGTACGGTCACTTTACATTCGTGCTGCATCTGCGCACCTCCTTTTTTCTTCTATTATCTTCTCGTATTCTGACGGTACTGTCGCCTTTTTGGCAGAAGGTCTGCCGCCTGCATGCTCTGCAATCTGGGCCGGTCTTTCCCTGCTCTGCCGGTTCTGCAATTCGGTATACAATAAGGGACGCAGGTACTCCAGACGATTTGAAAACAACGATTTGATTTTTCGCCGTTCTGGATACCGTTTAAAGAAGGACTCTCGTTATGAATGAAAAACTGATTAAAGAACGTCTGAACGATCCAAAGGTCACGCTCGTTGCGGTGACGAAAAAGCATTCCAAAGAAGAAGTCGATGAACAGTACCGTCTCGGGGTTCGCACGTTCGGCGAAAACCGCGTACAGGAATTTCTTGAAAAATACGATCCGAACTATACCTGGCACATCATTGGCCATCTGCAGACGAACAAAGTGAAATACGTTGTCGGCAAAGTCGCCATGATCGAATCCGTGGATTCGAAAAAGCTGGCCGCGCAGATTGAAAAGGAAGCCGCCAAGCAGAATCTGGTCCAGGACATTCTGATCGAAGTGAAAGTGTCGAAAACGGATGAAACCAAAACCGGCCTTCCGCCCGAAGAACTGGACGATCTGCTCGCGTACTGCGATACGCTTGAGCACGTTCGCGTACGCGGTCTGATGACGATCGCCTCGCTCAATCAGCCCGAGGAAGTCAACCGGGAAGAGTTCACGCTGCTTCATTCCCTGTTTGAAAAACATAAGGCAAACCGCCCCGATTTTGAGTATCTGTCCATGGGCATGAGCCATGACTACAAGCTGGCTATCGCCTGCGGAAGCAATATGGTCCGCATTGGAACGGCCCTTTTTGAGAACGCCTGATCACGGCGTTCTTTTCTGTGAACGCACGTCTCTGATTTTATAAAATGTCTATCATCCTTTACGTATCGGTTTTTTCCAATTCTGGTAAATTTTGTTTTCAAATCGGAATCTGTCGGACGATGTGATAGAATTACGTATCGCGCGGCGGACGTCGACGGACGCCATCCATTGATATCCGCCATGAATAACGATCGTCTGCGCAAAGACCGGGAAAGGAGGAAGGCCGTATGGCAAAACAGAAACTGAAACTCAAACGTTCCGCGGCCGCCGTCCTGTACGGACTCGGTCTGCTTGCGGTAACGACCGCTTTATACGCGCTGTTCCCTTCCGCCTTTGAAAACGGCAAGAATGCACAGACGTCTTTCACAACTGCCGCCCTCGCCCAGAGTCCGCAAAACGCAGACGCGGCTTCTTCCAGTTCCTCGAGCGATCGTTCGAGCGCTCAGGCGTTGGAAGGTTTATCCTCTGCAGAGACGGAAGTCTCCGCTTCATCGGATTCTGCCGATGCGGCTTCGACGCAGACGGGAAGCGAAACGAGCGAGACCCTCGAAGAAACCGCCAGAAAAGCGGCCGCTTCTTCCAAAGACGATTACGGCTTTGCGATTCGTGAAGCCGACGGTCAGAATGCGAAAACCATTCTGATTGACGCCGGTCACGGCGGATCGGATCTTGGCGACGGCGCCAAAGACGGCAGTCAGGAAAATAATATCGTTCTCGACTACGCGAAAAAGCTCAAAGCCCATCTTGAAAAGCAGAATCCCGATCTTCACGTTGTCCTCACCCGTGAAGACGATACCCGTTTAGGCAGCAACGACTGGAACGATACGGCCGCCCGCATCCAGAAGCAGGAAGACGTGCAGGCCGATTACGTAATTTCTCTGCATGCGCACGCCAGCGATGACCCTTCCGCCAGCGGCTTTCAGATCATCCTCAACGATGACGATGACATGGCTAAGGATCTCGCCAGCCGGATCGTCGAAAACTTCGCGACGGTTTCCTGGCTCCCCGATCGCGGTATTGTCTTTACCCGCGACTATCCCCTGCAGATGATTTCCATGTCCAATGCGCACGCGATTGAACTCGATCTCGGACTGTTAAGCTCGGATACCGATCTTTCGTATCTTAAGGATTCCGCCCGCCTGGAACAGTCCGCCGCAGCAGCCGCTGCTGCCATTTCCGATACGATTCTCTACAACCCGGGCGCACCGGGCTACGCATCCAGACAGAAGCAGAATGCGGCCTCTCGATCCTGAACCCGACAGGATCGGTGATCAATTTTTGTTTTTTCCTGTCTTTCATCTTTTCTTTTGAACTCTTCAGAATCCCGCTTCCTGCGCGGATTTCTGTCTTTTGATTTTTAAAGGAGGTATACATGCCATCCCCTTCCCCAAAAAAGCAGCGCAAAGGCAAAAATAAGGCCGCGCATGCTGGACTGTATTTCGCGCTCCTGCTCTGCCTTTCCATCGTTCTTTATTCCACGCTGTTTACCCGGGCCTATTCCCCCGTCCAGCAGCCTCCTGAACCGAAAACTTCCAAGACTTCCCAGTCGCAGACATCCAGCACCCAGACGTCGGTCGCGTCGACCGAACCGACCCCGCCGACGTATAAAACGTATCCGGATACCGGAGAAAAAGTGGCTACCGTTCTCATCGATGCCGGTCATGGCGGCGTAGACGGCGGCAAAACGACCGATAACGGCACGCTGGAAAAAGATCTGAACCTGGCGATCGCCATGAAAATGGGTCAGTATCTCGAACAGCTGAATCCTCAGATCGAAGTTAAATACATCCGTCAGGACGACAATGTGTTCTGGGGCGATGTCGAATCCGATGACCTCAATTACCGTCTTGCCCAGCAATGGGAACAGGACGCGGATTATTACATCTCCCTTCACTGCAATTCCTTTGCGGATCCTTCCGTCGAAGGCACGATCTTCTTCATCAACCCCGACGACTCGATTACCCGCGCGCTGACGGATAAAATGCACGAATATCTCAGCGCGATCGGCTGGGCGCAGAACTACCAGACGATCGACGATCAGCTTTTGCAGCTGGTGACCATGTCCGATATTCATTCGATGCTGATCGAGCTGGCGTACATGTCCAATCCGGACGATCTTGCCAAGCTCAACAGCGAAGAAAAGCAGGACGAAGTGGCCGAAGCGCTCGCCGCTGCCGTTTCGGATTACATCATGGAAAATCCGGACGCCCCGCAGTACCAGAACCAGCGCTACCATCACGGTCAGCTCATTGAAAAAAAGGATTCTGCCAGCTCTTCTTCCGCCGCGGCTCAGTAAACCGTTCTGCTTCTGATCTTTCCGTCTTTCCATCTTGTCTTTTCCAGACTCTGTCCGCTCGACAGAGTCTGTTTTTTTCTGGCATCCGATTGGATTGGATCGATCCAATCTGCTACTCTTCGATTAGACTAAACTAACAATCAAAGAAAGGAGAGTCTGGATATGAAAAAACTTGTGCTGCTTCGCCATGGCGAAAGCGAATGGAACCGGAAAAACCGCTTTACCGGATGGACGGATGTGGATCTGTCCGAAAAAGGGCATGAAGAGGCAAAAGAAGCCGGCCGTCTGCTCAAAGAGGAAGGCATCGTTCTCGACCGGGCCTACACCTCGTATTTGAAACGGGCCATTCACACGCTCAATCACGTGCTCGATGAACTGGATGAAAACTATATTCCCGTCGAAAAGACGTGGAAACTCAACGAACGGCATTATGGGGCACTCCAGGGACTGAACAAAGCCGGCACCGCCCGCAAATACGGAGACGAACAGGTTCTCATATGGCGGCGTTCTTTTGACGGGCTGCCGCCCGTTCTGGATCCAGAAGATCCAAGAGCGCCGCAAAACCAGCCCCACTACGCCAAAATTCCGGCCGATGAACTGCCGCTGGCTGAATCGCTCAAGACGACCATTGAACGCGTCGTTCCGTACTATCTGGAACATATTGAACCGAAAATTCGCGACGGAGAGACCGTCATCATAGCCGCCCATGGCAATTCCCTTCGCGCGCTCGTGAAGTATCTGGACGGAATCGGCGATGAAGAAATCGTCAAGCTAAACATTCCGACCGGCGTACCGCTCGTCTATGAATTCGACGACGATATGAACGTCCTGCGCCATTACTATCTGGGCGACGCGAAACAAATCAAAGCCAAAATGCAGGCGGTAGCCAATCAGGGAAAAGCGCACTGATTTTCGGTCGGATTCCGCTTTGGAATCCGACCATGAAAAAAAGACCATTTGTATGATATATAAAGTTCAGATGGTCTTTTTATTCTTGGAAAAATACGCTTAATCGCCAGTCGGATTATTTCTGCTTTTTCCGATCCGTTTCGCCGGATTTTTCCTGGGAAGGTTCGGGTTTGGCTTCTTCTTTTGAAGCGCTCTTTTCTTCGGTCTGCGCGTTGGGATCCTGAATCATGAGCATGACTTCTTCGATTCGGTTTTTGTGCAGGGACGTTACGCGGACACTGAGTCCGTCATCAAGCTGGACGAGTTCGCCAAGCGTCGGGAAACGGCCGAGCTTTTCAATGAGCAGGCCGCCGATCGAATCGTAGTCTTCACTGTCCAGATGCAGCGACAGCGCATCGTTAAGATCGTGCAGGGAAAGATAGCCGCGCACTTTGTAGCGGCCAGGACCGACCTGAATGATGTTTTCATTTTCCGAAGCGTCGAATTCGTCCTGCACTTCGCCGACGATTTCCTCAATGATGTCTTCGACCGTCAGAATGCCGGCCAGTTCGCCGTACTCGTCGAGCACGATCGTCATGTTGTACTGGTCTTTCTGCATTTCTTCAAGAAGCTCGTTAATGCCCTTGTTTTCAATCGTGAAATACGGCTTGCGAAGCATTTTCTTGAGATCAAACGGTTCATCGGGATCGTGGAAAATAAGATCTTTCATGTTGAGGATGCCGATAATGTTGTCCGGATTGTCCTCATACACCGGGATTCGCGTAAAGTGGTCGCGATCGTAAATCTGCTTGAGCTCCTGGCTGGTGATGCTCGAAGGAACGGACGTCACATGGACGCGGGGGACCATGATTTCGCGCGCCTTGGCATCAGTAAACTCAAACACGTTGCGGATCATATCGCGCTCGTCTGCTTCAATAACGCCTTCTTCATGCGATACATCCAGAATGGTGTGGAGTTCGCTTTCGGTAATCTGGGCGTTTTTCTGACTGCCCTTTACGCCGAACATGCGCAGGATCAGACCGGAGAAAATGTTGATGAACCAGATGACCGGCGTGAGAATCTGCATGAGAAAGCGGATAATCGGCGCGTACATCAGCGCGAACTTTTCCGAGCTGATCGTCGCCAGCGTTTTCGGGGTGATCTCGCCAAAGACCAGGATCAGAAACGTGATCAGAAAGGTCGCGATCGACACGGCGTAGCCGCCGAATCGATAGGCGATCATGGACGACAGAGAGGCCAGGAACGTATTGACGAGGTTGTTTCCGATCAGAATTGCCGACAGCATTTTCGGCTCGTTTTCAAAAATCTGAAGCAGTATTTTCGCCCGTCGGTTGCCCTGATCCGCAAGCGTACGGATGCGGATGCGTGAAACAGCGACTAGCGAGGTTTCCGCCGAGGAGAAAAAAGCGGACAGAAGCAGGAGAACAACTAGCAGAATAATTTGGATTGTCAGTTCGTTCATTCAGTTTTAGGTTTCCTTTCCTTCCTTTGGGGAAGTCATTTTTTATCTGGGGATGAAGCAAAGAAGATGAAACGATTGTATTGGTTTGATCTTGTTTTTTGAATTTACTTTTTTGTGCGTTTGCCTGTTTATGGCCATGCACACGTACGATCTCTCAGACCGGGAAATCCATGGATAATCGGATTTACTCGCCCATCGAAGCGGCAGGTTCTTTTTCTGCCTTCGGGAGCGCCTTTTTCTGCAGATCGCTGACGCAGCGCGACGCCATGAGAATGCCGGCGGTTGACGGTACAAAAATCGAAGAAGGCAGCGGTTCGCCTTCTGGCATGGCCATCGGAATTTCCTTCGAGCAGACGGTCATGATCTTGCCGCGAATCCGGCTCTTGCGCTTCCACAGGCGAAGAATTTTCGCCATGGGATCGCCGGCCGTCTTTTCCAGTTCCACGAGTTCCACTTTGGACGGGTCAAGACGTCTGGCCATGCCCATGCTGGAAATGAGCGGAATTTTTTCGCGCAGGCAGAAACGGATCAGGTCCTTTTTGGAGCCGATGGAATCAATGCAGTCGAGCACATAGTCCGGGTTCTGTTCGAGGAGCTGTTCGTCCATGTTTTCGTCGTACCAGCCAGTAAAGAGAACGACCTCGCAGCCCGGATTGATCTGCGCGATCCGCGCTTTCCAGACGTCGGTCTTATACTGGCCGATCGTGCTTTGCAGGGCGCAGAGCTGGCGGTTGATGTTCGTTTCTTCCACTACGTCCTTATCGATGAGCACAAGTCTGCCCACGCCGCTGCGCGCGAGCGATTCAATCGCAAAGGAACCGACTCCGCCGCATCCGGCGACGATCACGCAGGCGTTTTTCAGGGCGTCCAGCCCTTCTTTTCCGTAAAGCAGGGATGCCCGCTTAAATGGATTTGTCTTTTCCATACCAGTCCTCCAGCGCATCGAAGATTGCCTGCTTATTGGCCGGATCAAACCAGTGCACCGGCATCTGGTGATTAAACCAGGTCATCTGCCGTCTCGCGTACTGCCGCGTATGCACCTTGATCTGCTCTCGAATGGACTGAAGCATCGTTTCGCTTTCCGCTTCGGTCAGCTTTTTTGTACTCTGTCCGTTTTCATCGTCTTCCAGACGCTTGAGCCACGGCGCAAATTCCTTGTACCCGATGGCCTGAAAGCTGTTATACGTGCGGCTTTTCTCGGAAAGAAAGAGTGCACGTACTTCGTCTGCAAGTCCGGCATCAAACATCTGATCGACGCGGCGGTCGATGCGTTCAATTTCCAGGGCGCGGTCCGCTTTGAGACCGACCATATATACATCATAAATCGGCTCATGTTTCTGCCCGTTTTCACGCATGGATTTTGTTTTTCCCGAGCGGGCCATGAAAGCGGCGCGAAGCAGACGCTTGCGATTGTTGATGTGAATTTTTTCCAGGGCCTGCGGATCGAGTTCCTGCAAAAGCGCGTACAGTTCTTCGTTCGTTTTCGTCTCGAGCTCAGCCGTCAGTTTCTGATCTTCTTCGCTTTCCGATTCGTCTTCAAATTCGTAGTCGTAAAGCGCGGCTTTGACGTACAGTCCCGTTCCCCCGCAAAGAATCGGAACTTTGCCTTTTGCGCAGATTTCTTCAATTTTCTGACGGCAGAGCGTCTGGAACTTGCGGACATTCCAGGGCGTATCGATGTCTTCGATATCGATCAGAGAATGGGGAATGCCTTCCATTTCCTGAGGCGTAATTTTTGCGGTGCCGATATCCATGCCTTTGTACACCTGCATCGAATCCGCCGAAATGATTTCTCCATTGAGCCGTCGGGCCGCTTCAATCGCAATGGAGCTTTTTCCGGAAGCCGTCGGGCCGACGATTGCGATCACCTTATGCACGTTCAAACTCCCTGGCCAGCTGCTTCAGTGTCAGCCGGATAATCGTCGGGCGGCCATGCGGGCAATGATACGGCTGGCGGCAGTGTTTCATGTCTTCAATGACTTTTTTCATTTCCTCCATCGAAAGCCGGTGGTTAAAGCGGATGGAAGAATGGCAGGCGATCGTCGCGATCATATGACGACGGAGTTCCTGCATGTTCACATCCTTGTGGGAGGCAAACCAGACGAGCAGATCATCGACAAATTTTTCCGCGTTCATGTTCGTCATCCAGCCCGGAATTTCGCGCAGAACCAGCGACCTATTGAGCACGTCGAAGTGCAGTCCGTAACGGCCGACGCTTTCGTTGAGCGTATCGACCATTGCGATCAGCGACGCCGGAACGGTTTTGGAAATGGGAAGAATCAGCGGCTGCATGTAGGGAGAAGGCTGTTCAAAGGAGTTGGCAATCTTTTCAAAGTTGGCGCGCTCCTGGGCCGCATGCTGGTCGATAATGACGAGTCCTTCGTCGTCTTCGCAGACGATGTAGGAATCCTTAAGCTGGCCGATAATACGCAGCGTATCCAGATAGCCAATGCCGCGGGCGTCCTGACGGGCTGCCCATTCGGCAGGATCCGCAGTTCCCTGCGGATAGTCAGGCGTCGTACGCTCCTGCACAGGACGGCCTGAAGCCGCACTTTCTTCCGGACGATTGGCAGAGGCGTTTTCGGCTCTTTCCTCCCCAGAATTCAAAAGTGTTTTTTCACCAGCAGAGACCGAAGTCTGTGAAACGGGATTTTGCACAGGAGAAAGATCTTCTCCGGCTGGATTCTGGGGATTCACCGGAGCGGTCTGAGCGGGCGTGTCGCTGGCGGTCAGATCGGAAAGTTTTTTCTGCGCCTGATTGAGAAAGGACGAATTGAGAAAG
Source organism: Allobaculum fili (assembly GCF_020969955.1). Classification (NCBI taxonomy): domain Bacteria; kingdom Bacillati; phylum Bacillota; class Erysipelotrichia; order Erysipelotrichales; family Erysipelotrichaceae; genus Allobaculum; species Allobaculum fili. Next base: position 25,738 of record NZ_JAHDSX010000006.1, read on the forward strand.
GCAAGCTCTGCATCTGCCGATGCTTTGGTGCCGGAGCGCTGCGGGGCTTCTTCTCTGGAAGCTGCCGTGGCGGCTGATTGGCCCTTTGAATCGGTGCGCGGCGGAACCGCTCCGGCCGGATAGCCAAACGGTGCGGAAGGCTTTCGATCCATACGGGGCGCACCGGATCCGGCGGGATACGCAGATGCAGCCGGCTTTCCGTAGTCGCGCACGCGGTTTTCCTGGACTACCATCGTTCCGGGAAGGGGCTCCATGGAATACGTTTCCTTTTGGTGCACAGCCGGATTCTGAATCTCGGGCGCCTGAATTTTTTCTTCAAACAGCGACTGAATCGTCGTTTTGATCAGATCAGCCAGATATTCTTCCTTGGAAATCCGCACTTCCAGCTTGTTTGGATGCACGTTGACATCGACGAGCTGAAAATCCGTTTCGATATTCAGGAAGCAGACCGGATAGCGCTCCCTGGGCAGGAATTCGCGATAGCCTTCGACAATCGCGTTGACAATCGGCCAGGAACGAATCGTACGGCCGTTCAGGCAAAGGTAAATATAGGATTTGGACGCACGGTTGACGGACGGCTGGAGCGCGTAGCCGCTGATTTTGAAGTCGGGACTGGATGCTTCAAACGCTTCGGCTTTGCTGGCAGCGTCGCGGCCAAACATCTGAAAGAGAATTTCAAGACGGTTGGATTTGCCGGTCGTCTGAAAAATCAGACGATTGTCATGGCGCAGCGTAAAGCGGACTTCCGGATGGGCGAGCGCGATTTTATTGACCGCATCCGCAATGACCGCGAATTCATAGTTCGGCTTTTTCAAATATTTAAAACGGGCTGGCGTATGCAAAAACAGACCGCGCACTTCGATTCGCGTTCCCTGCGGTACGTCCGCGTGTTCATGCAAAATCAGTTCGCCGTAGTCAAAGACAATGCGCGTACCGCCATGGACATCGGCGGTCGTCATGCTGACGCGGGCAACCGAAGCGATCGAAGGGAGCGCCTCGCCGCGAAAGCCCATAGTGGAGATGGAAAACAGTTCATCTTCGCTCTGGATCTTGGACGTGGCATGTCTCTCAAACGCCATGCGGGCATCATCAAAGCTCATGCCGCAGCCGTTATCGGTCACGATGACGCCATCGATGCCGCCCTGGAAGACTTCAATATCAATGGAGTCCGCACCGGCATCGAGCGCGTTTTCCACGCATTCCTTGACGATATTCACCGGCCGGTCGACGACTTCGCCAGCCGCAATCATATTGGTCAGCTGCTCATCGAGTACATGAATAATTCCCATGTCCCTTCCCTCCTTCTCGGGTTTCTGTCTGTATTTCTATTGGTTTCGATTTATAAAATCGTGTGTTTCTCCATTTCAGGTAAAAAAGCAGCCGGTCCGGAATCGCAGACCGGCTTGCGTAAATTGTAAGGCCAGAACAGCGGATCAAATTTCCCTGTCTGAAGCGGAAAATTGGAAATCAGCTCAGCTTGTCGGCTTCCTGCTTGAGGCGATACAAAATGTCGAGCGCTTCTTTGGCCGAGAGACTGTCGGGATCGATTTTCTGAATTTTTTCGATCAGCGCCATGCGGTCCAGATCTTCCGGATCCATCACAAAGAGACTGGATGGAATATTGGAGGCCGGCGAATCGGCTTCAAATTCGTGGAGCAGATCGTCCGCCCGGTTGATGACAATTTTCGGCAGACCGGCCAGCTTCGCGACATGAATACCATAGGATTTGTCCGCTTTGCCCTCGACAATGCGGTACAGGAATTCGATTTTGCCTTTGTTTTCGCGCACGTCAACGTGGACATTGCGCAGATTATCGATCGTTTCTTCGAGTTCCGTCAGTTCGTGATAATGGGTGGAAAACAGCGTTTTCGCGCCGATGGCGCCGCTGAGATATTCCAGCATCGCCCGGGCAAGCGCCATGCCATCGTACGTGGCGGTACCGCGGCCGATTTCGTCAAACAGAATCAGCGAGTTTTTCGTGGCGTGGCGCAGTGCGTTATTGGCTTCCATCATTTCCGTCATGAACGTCGACTTGCCCTGAAGCAGGTCGTCGCTGGCGCCAATGCGGGTAAAGATGCGGTCAAAAACCGGCAGCTTGGCTTTTCTGGCCGGAACGAAACTTCCGATCTGCGCCATGATCACAATCAGCGCGTTCTGGCGCAGCCAGGTCGATTTACCGCCCATGTTCGGACCGGTAATCAGGCAGATGTCGCAGTTTTCATCCATAGTCCAGTTGTTGGAGACAAAGGAAGGCATGCGCTCATCGAGAATCGGATGACGGCCCTCGACGATTTCCACGCTGCGCGTCTGGGTAAATTCCGGACGTTCATAGCCTTGCATCGCCGCCAGATCAGCCAGCGAGACGAGAACATCGATCAGACTGAGCGCCTTGGACAGCTGATGCAGATCCGCCAGTCTGGATTTGATCGTTTCCAGCAGGCGGGAAAACAGTTCTTCTTCCAGAACGATTTTCCGCTCCTGCGCGTTCAGAATCTTATCTTCGAGCTGTTTCAGTTCATCAAAGGTAAAACGGGCACTGTTGGCCAGTGTCTGTTTCTGGGTATAGCCAAGATCCGGCGTAATCTGCGAAAGCTGGCTGTTTCGAACTTCGACATAATAGCCGAATACCCGGTTGTAGCCGATTTTCAGATTTTTAATGCCTGTCCGCTCGCGTTCTCTCGCTTCGAGTTCCATTAACGCCTCGTCACTGGACGTGACCAGACGGCGCACCTCATCGAGTTCGGCGTCGTAGCCGTCCGCAATATAGTTGCCGTCCTTGGTGGACAGAGGCGGTTCGGCCACAATGGCGTCCTTGATCTGCATGTAGAGATCCTGACAGTTGTCGACTTCCTGAATCATCGGAAAGCTGTCGAGGCACGAAGCCAGATCGAGAATCGGCGCCGCGTGTTCAAGCGAGGCACTCAGCTGCAAAACGTCTCGAGGCGAAGCGCTGCGATAGCTAATGCGCGCTGCCAGACGTTCGAGGTCGTAAATGGAGGAAAGATGATCCTGTAAAGACGCGCGGATCAGAAACTGATCGAGCAGCGTCTGTACGGCATCCTGACGGGCCGTAATTTCTCCGACCGAAAGGAGCGGGGCTTCAATCCATTCGCGCAGCAGGCGGCCGCCCTGCGCGCTTTTTGTATGATCCATGAATTCCCATAAGGAAGTGGCTTTGGAAGAGGAAGAACTCGAACGGGTCAGTTCGAGATGCATGCGGGTTTCTGAATCGAGAATCATGCAGGCTTCCGGAAAGAGAGGGGTCATCTTCATCAGATGGTCCGCGTGCTGCATGGACGTCGCCTGCAGGTAGCCGGTCAGCAGGGAGAGCGCCTGTTCGATCAGCTTGTCCGGATACGGAATCAGGCTTTCATCAAACGGTGTGAGCGGCGCCGGCGATCCGATGGAAAACGTCAGATCCTCATCGGCTTTCAGCGCGGCCTGCCACGTTTTATCGAGCTTTCGGGAGGCGACGACTTCCTTGACCTGCAGTTCATTGAGAAGGGAGCGAACGGCGGTAATGGATTTTTCCATTTGCGTAAAGCGCAGCTCGCCTGTCGACAGTTCGCAAAGCAGAACGAGAATATGAAGGTGATCGGAAGCGAGAACCGCCAGATAGTTCAGAGAGCGCTTGGAGTTTTCTTCTTCGAGCAGCGTTCCCGGCGTCACAATCTGAATGATTCCACGTTCCACAAGGCCCTTGGCTTCTTTTGGATCTTCGAGCTGTTCGCAGATCGCGACTTTATAGCCCTTTTTTACCAGACGGGTAATATAGGATTTTGCTGCGCGAAACGGCACGCCGCACATCGGTGCCTTTTCCGCGCCGGCGGAGCGTCCGGTTAAAACGAGATCCAGTTCCCGGGAAACCGTTTTGGCATCGTCAAAAAACATTTCATAAAAATCGCCGAGACGATACATCAGGATCGCATCGGGATTTTCTTCTTTGAGCTGCAGGTAATGCTGCATCATGGGGGTATATTTTGATTTATCGATCTTATCCATATTCGTTATCTGTCTTCTCTGTTCCTTGCACTCGAATCATCGACGGCTTTCCTGTCGGTTCTGACCTGGCCGGATGGAAGGATCAGGTCCTTTTCTTTAAAGCGTTCGAGTATTTTTCCATGCGCGAAATGTTTCGCATTCATTTTTAGGTTTCGCGTTTTTGGTCTTTCGCATTATTATAGCAAACCGTACAAGTCCCCCTGCAGGCTCCCACTTCCAGCCCGGTTTTGTCTCTTTTTGGAGGGGCCATGCGATCGGTGCGGGTATGGTATACTGAATCACAACTTAAGGAAGGAGGAGATTTTTTGAAACAGAATATTCAAATTGGAAAACGAACGTTTTCTCTGGATTTCGGCTTTATTTTCATCCTTCTCGTCCTGTTCTTTACGAGCTGCTTTGCACTGTATAACGCCTTCAACCTGATCCGGACCGGATCTGGCGAATCCTATTTGCGCCGGCAGATTCTGTGGTACACAGTCGGGTTTGCGACGATGTATCTGATCACCCGCATTACCAATAAAAAGGTCATGGAATATTTGCCCATGGCTTACAAAATACTGCTTGGCATTCTGTTTTATCTGCTGGCTTCCAAGCTTCTGTTTCGCTTTACCTCGCATTCCCTGCCCTTTGCGAGTGCCGTCAACGGCGCCTATTCCTGGCTCCAGCTGCCGGGCATCGGTTCCTTTCAGGCTTCGGAGTTCATGAAAGTCGTTCTGATTCTGAAAACCTCGCAAATCATATCTTCCTTTCAGGCGGAACATCCAAATCCAACGGTGAAGGATGATATGAAAATGTTCATGGAAATTCTTCACTGGGCTCTGCTTCCGATGATTCTGATTCTTCTCGAACCGGATACCGGCGTCTTCATCATTATCGGCTTCACTCTGCTCGTTCTTCTGCTCTGCTCTGGCATTCGGAAAATGTACATCTGGATCGCGCTGGGCTTTGTAGCCGTTCTTCTTGGCGGCTTTTTCCTGCTTTATTTCTTTAATCCGGATTTCCTTTCCTCGGTCTTCTCTTCCTATCAGATTCGAAGAATTGACGCGTGGCTGTATCCGGAACGCAATATGCTGGGATCGAGCAACCAGCTATATACCGCCCTGCTCTCTTTAGGCTCCGCCGGTCTGACCGGGCATGGTCTGCAGGCTTCCATCATTTCGATTCCGGAAGCGCACACCGACTTTATTTTCGCAGCATTCGGCCAGTGCTTCGGCCTGGCGGGAACGACGTATATCCTGTTCGTCTGCATGTGGCTCGATCTGTACCTTTGCAAAATGGCCTACAATTCCAAAGTGCCGTTTAACCGGCTCGTCATGATTGGCGCGATTGCCATGCTGCTGTATCAGCAGATCCAGAATCTGGGCATGATCGTCGGCCTTGTTCCGATTACCGGCATTACCCTGCCGCTCATTTCCTACGGCGGATCGTCCACGCTTTCCTACTTCATTCTGTTTGGCGTCATTCTCAATATGTCGCCGCGATCGAAGAAGACCATTCGCTTCCGCCGCTATTCCTGGAAGACAATCAGCCAGAAAATTCAGAAAGGAACGCGCCGTTTTATCGACCAACTTCGTCAGCCGGATCCCGAACATCCGCACGCCGCTGAAAAAGATCGAAAGAACCGTAACGATTCCGATCGCCAACAGCGCCGTTACCGCGCGCATGAATCCGAAATTCGTGTCTGAACTTCTTCATCGGACTGTCCGAATGAACAATTGGAACGAACAGCCGGAATGAATAGCTGAAATGAAAAGCTGAAACAAGAAAAAGAAAGACTGAGAATCTCAGCCGGTCTGCGAAAACCATTTGCAGATCAGAAGAGGTTTCTCAGTCTTTTTAAATACGAATAAGGACGAAGTCTGGCAAATCGGACGCTTTGCACAGAAAGCCGGATTTCTACCCAGTCGATATCGGTGAGTTTGGGCGTTTCGAAATAGTCGCAGCAAAGAATGGATTCTTCCAGCGACTTCCCTTTCAGCGTGACAACCCGGTTTTTATTCATGATGTAAGGAGAGACAAAGGAATGGTGATTGGCATGACTGACGGGCATGATCTGCGTAATTTCCAGAACATCCAGTCCGTTTTCTACAACCGCACCGCCAAGAGAGCGGTTGGCGCCGCTGCTTCCCGCCTGCGTCGATACGCAGATGCCGCAGCTGTTGGTCGTTTCAAAAAACTCTCCGTCGATCAGAACATCAAAGCGAACGGTACTTAAAAAAGAGCCGATTCGAATTTCATTGAGCCCTCGAAAGATGCGCCCATCCGAAAGGCAGGCTTCGATCATCGGATACTTTTCAATGACAGAACCGTTTTGATCGAGTTCGCGCAGATCGGCAAGAAAACTGTCGATCTCATCTTTTGTGTAATCGGTAAAAAAGCCTAATGTACCGGTATGAATGGCGGTAAACAGAAGATGATCAAGCTGTTCCTTATACTTCTGAATCGCGCGCAGGATCGTTCCGTCTCCGCCGATGCAAATGCAAAGATCGGGATGGTCCGCGTCGAGAATCCAGTGGAGATCTTCCAGTATTATCTGTTCAAGATCCGCTTTAAGTTTTCTGGAATACCCGTCAAAACGGGAAAAAACAGTGAACTTCAATTCAATATCTCCTTGGGTTCTTTGATTGTATCATGGTGAAAGGAGGCTCCTTATGTCCGATCAAGAACGAGAACTGAAAGTGCTTTTAACAAAAGATAATTATGAAAAGCTTTGTACTCTGATTCCCTGCGATGAGCAGAGACTTCAGATCAATACGTATTACGACACACCCGATCAGGCGCTCAAGGCGCACGGATTTGCCTGCCGAATCCGTGAAACGCAAGGAAAATACAATCTGACGATCAAAAAACCGCTGGACTCCATTACGAAATATGAATATGAAAAGGAAGTCAGCGCGCCGACTGTCAGTGAGCTCGATCCGGAAGATCGCAGCTGGATGCTGGAAAAAATCGGTCTGGGCGATATTGAGCTGCATCCCTTTGTAACTTTTGAAACCATTCGCCGGATTACCCAGCTGGAAAATGCAGAACTTTCTCTGGATGAAACCCATTTTCCAAAGCATACGGATTATGAAATTGAATATGAATACAGAAAAGACCATGATGGGATTTCCGTTTTCAATCAGATTCTTGAAAGAGCTGGTCTCCAGTATGAAAAAAACTGCATGAGCAAGCTCGCCCGTGCAGTTCAGGATTTATTTTAAAGAAAATTTATGTGTCAAACGATAGAAGAAGGATTTCGAATTGTATTCTTCTTCTTTTTTTCTGTAGTCTTCTTTCGTCTTTTCGAGTTCTTCCTTCGATTTTCGAAGATCTTCCATTTCGGATTTCAGCTGCCGCTCGGCTTCTTCTGTTTTCGACTTCGTTTCCTGTAATTTCTGATTTTCAGATTCCAGATCCGAAATTTTTGTTTCATGTTCTTCAATCAGTTTTGCCTGATCATCGAGCATGGTCTTCTGTTCGGAAATCGTATCTTCGTTTGATTTCTGTTCGAGAAGGTAGGTCTGCCTCGCTTTATCCATTTCGAGCTTCAGCCGTTCCTGATAAAGCATTTCCAGATTGGCGATTGTTTTATCTTTTTCGTCCAGAATCGCATTCAGTTTTTCAATTTCCATACGGAGTTCCGATTCTACGGCCGAAACTTCGTGCTTTTCCTTTCGAAAATACGTGGAAAGGACTTCTACGCCGTCCGCTTTAATCGTAATTCGCCTGGTTTTTGGATTTTTATACTTCCATCCAGCATCTGGATAGTTACGAACTAGTTTAGCGACGGCTTTATCCACTGTATTTCTCGATTTTCCGAAATGCGCGCAGATCTGAGCAATATCCATATCGTAATAGACGTCAATTGGGGAATGATCATCTGCCATGGGGTTCACCGCCTTTCCAGAGTTCGCAAAAACTTTTTTCTTTACGATCTCTGGTTCAGATAGTGCAGAAGACCGTACGCATGGGCGATTATAGCACAATCATTTTGAAAACAAGAAGAAATATGAAATACGGATGAATTTCATATCCATGTCCATTTTACACGCTACAATGCGTATCGGAAATTGAAGAACTCTTCTAAAGTAAAAGAGATTGAATGAAAACAAACTCAATTTTCATCAACCAATTTATAGGAAATCCTATTGTGAAAAAATAAGGTAGAGGAATGAGAATATGATAATCGTATCAAGACATATTCCAGGGAAAACTTGCACGACAGGAAAGTTTTTGTTTCGTATGAATATTCATAAATTCAAATTCTTTGGAAAAAAGTCCAAGCGAGTACACGGAATTGAAAACCTCCGTTTTCATATGAATGAGAAATATTGTTATTTTGGTCTCCGCTAAAATCCATAAAATTCATATTGAAATCAGATATCATCGTATTCCAATAATAGGAATTTCAGAAATAGATTTCATATGGGATGGGATCGATCTGATTTTTGGATAACTGTTCAGATATTTTGTGAAATATCAAAGAAGAAACAATTTGGAAAGAAATAGGATATTCAGATTTGCTCTTCCGTTCCTTTCTTTCTTTTTATGAATTTCCGATATTTGATTTCGCTCATTCCTACTTTCTATCCTATTCTCTTTTTCCAATTTCAGATTTTCATATTCTCTGGAAAATTTCTTTTCTCCCTCTGATCTGCCTTTTCATATTTCTGGAATTCTTTGATCTGCAAGAATTTCTGATATTCATAAATTCTGATTTTCTGTCTTTCATCTGCTTTTTTCATTTATATCCTTCTCATATGATTGCTCAGGTTTAATGAAATATGGCTTTTTTTGCTTTATTTCCGATCGTATGATCATTCAGATTTGATACCAGCTGCATGGAATCCTTCATTTTCCTCTATTTCCCTGTTCCTATGAAAAAAGCAGGGGATTCACTCTGGTTAGTCCAGGTGATCCCCTGCTTTTCTTATCTTAGATATGAATTGACCAATTTCGCTGAAATTCCCGTTTCTTTTCCTTCTTCTAGAATATGAATTTCCCAAAACGTAAGTTTTATGAATAGGATTATTCCTATTTATGTAGGAATTCCATATGAATAATGTTTTTAATCGGATTTTCGTATAGGAATGATCAGATATCGTCCTTTTTACGTCCATCAAAGGCTTTTGCGATCGTTTTTGCATCCGCATAGTCGAGTTTTCCGCCAAATGGAATGCCGGAGGCCAGTTTGGTGACCAGAACTCGATCTGAAAGCAGACGGCTCAAATAAAGCGAAGTCGTTTCTCCATCCTGCGTAGGATCAAGTGCGAGGATGACTTCTTCCGTTTCATCAGTGATCCGATCTTCCAGCGCATCAATATTCAGCTGATCGGGCAGAATTCCTTTCTGAATATTTATGGTTCCGTGTAAAACGTGGTACACGCCGTTGTATTCGTTAATACTTTCGATTGCGTACAGATCTTTCTCATTCTGAACGACGCAGATCTGGTGATGATTGCGATCTGAATTTTTACAGATTTCGCAGATTTCTCCTTCTGTAAGATTTCCGCAGATTTTGCAGTGCTTCAGATTGGCTGCATTCTTAAATGCCTGAATCATCTGTTCTTTCTGGTCTTCATCCCAGCCAAGAATCGCAAACGCCATTCTCTCGGCACTTTTCATACCAACACCGGGCAGTTTATGAAGTTCCAGAATCAGATTCTCAAAGCTGACTGGATACATAGTTCCTCCTTGTTCCTGTTTATCTGATTTTCGGATGATCGTAAGAAATCGGCTGGGAAACTGATTTTTAGCCGCGTTCTTCGATCGGTCTGTTATTTCTCGTCGATCGGATTTTCCGATACACCAGACTATTTGTTCTTTTCATTTCTGTTGCTGTTGCAGACGGATTCCTAACGGATCCCATCGGCTTGTCGTTTTGTTTTTTTGTTACTAACAGAGCAGGGAACAGCGACCTGATTTTTCTCAGCTGCTGTGCCGGTTTTTTCTCTCTGTTTTGATCCAAACGTTCCGCATTTATGATTTTCCGATCTGATTTCTTCTTTTCAAGGTCCAGAAAAGGCTGTGTTATGTCTTTTCAAAGCTTTTAGAAGAGCAGATCGGATCATAATCTGATTTTTACAGTGTGCTCAGACGCTCTATAAGGCGTTATGCGCCATTTGAGGCGATTTATGACCACTCAGCAGGGAATTAGTCATCCTGGACAACCAGGTCCGGGAAACGGGCCTTTAAAGATTCCTCAAGGGATTCTTCCGGTTCGGAACTGGCCAGGGAGACTTCGATTTTCGCCGGTTCTGGCAGCGTCTTCTCCTTGGATCGCTTAACGAATGTCTGCAGAAGAGTCACTCGATCGTTTTCTGCGAGCGAAAACAGCTTTTTCGGATGGCCCAGCCACTGATTGGTAAATTCTTCAAAGCCATCTTCATTCTGAAGAGCATTGATATGATCTCGTTCCAGCATATGCGGTGCACTTACCAGCATGTACGTCTCGGCTGAGGCAACGATCTTAGAACCCTTCAGTGCGTTCGCAAATTTGCCCCAATCCACGTCTTCAAAGTATTTCGGAAGATCATTCATATGACCTTCATCTTCCGATCGGATCGTTTTCGAAGCGCCGACGAGCAGAGAAAGAAGAAAATCTTCCTCTAATCTGAATTCAGATTTCGGATTTTTCTCTTTTCCCATTGTTTCACGTGAAACATCAGAATTCCAAAAAAGCATGGCCAGGTCGGATTTCTTACTTACCTTAGGGCTTTTTGCAGGTTTCACCGGAGCAGGAATGGGATTTTCCGTTTTTTGTAAGATTTGGCCTGCAGCCATATGTGGCTGATCATGTGATTGACGATTGGATACTGCAGAAGCGGACTGTACGGAAAATGCGGATTTCAGCAGGGCCGTCTCAATGTAGTCGAGCATATTGGATGCATAGCCGAGCTTGTTATAGACGTTCATCAGCTCGTTAAGCATCTGAATTCGTTTCCAACTGGGAACTGGGGAAAGCGACTTCTTAATGACTTCTTTTTTTCGTTCCGAAAGAAGGGAAGTCCCGCTAGCCAGATCATAGATCAGGGAATCCTTGAGCAGACCGATCAGATCGGCTGTGAAACGCTTAAGATTAAAGCCGCGTGCTTCAATATCTTCCACGAAGGCAATCGTTTCTGAAGCCTGTTCCGGATTGAGCTGTTCAATGATCTTGCCGAGTTCTTCGGTCTGAACAACACCATAAATCTCGCGGACAGCTTCCAGTGTCAGATGATCAGGTTCATAGGCAACGCACTGGTCGAGAATCGACAGAGCGTCACGCATACCGCCGCTCGCCAGTTCGGAAATCAGTTCCAGAGCATCCTCATCCGCTTCAATCTGTTCGGATTTGCAGACATCCTGGAGTCGATGCAGGATATCTTTCTCGCTGACCTGGGAAAAATCATATCGCTGGCAGCGGGAGAGAATTGTAGCCAGAACCTTATTCGGTTCGGTTGTCGCAAAGATGAAAATCACATGTTCAGGCGGTTCTTCGATGGTTTTAAGCAGAGCGTTAAAAGCTGCTGCGGTCATCATATGAACCTCGTCAATAATGTAGACTTTGTATTTTCCTAAAAGCGGGGCATAGCCGACACGTTCAATCAGATCGCGGACATCATCAACGCCGTTGTTGGAGGCGGCATCAATTTCCACAATATCGGGATGGGAACCGTTCAGAGATTCCCGGCAGTTTTCGCATTCCATGCAGGGTTTGTGTTCTCCCGTACAGTTCAGCGTACGTGCGAAGATTTTCGCGATCGACGTTTTACCGGTTCCGCGCGGTCCGCAGAACAGATAGGCGTGAGCGATACGATCTTTCTCCACCGCGTTTTTCAGCGTCTGGACTATGTGTTTCTGGCCTACCACTTCGTCAAAAGAAGCCGGTCTGTATTTTCGATATAGAGCCTGATAGGACATTCAGATCACTCCTTTCCTTGACGATCGGCCATCGGCCATTGATCGGACTGTGATTTGGGATTTTCAGATTTCGTATGCATATCCATTTCTGCCTTGAGATCCGGATCGGATTTTAAAATCGGATCGATCCGTTTTCTGTCCTCGGCAGAATTCAGGACAGGCAAATAAACAAAGATGGAAGAGTCTCCATCCAGGACGTTCTCTGACCTACTTTCATCTCTTCGAACGTCTGGCTCAGAAGGCAGTGCATTTTGTCTGGCCAGAGCCTTCAGTTTCTTCTTTTCCTCTCTTCGTCTGCGAAAGAAATTCTTGAGGATCGTCGAACATTCTTCTTCCAGAATACCCCCGGTCCATTCGGGATGGTGATTCCACTGAGGGACTTCAAAGAGGGAAACGACCGAATCCACGGCGCCGGCTTTCGGATCTTTCGCACCGTAATATACGTGAGCGATTCTGGACTGAATGATGGCCCCGGAACACATCACGCACGGCTCGAGGGTGACATACAGCGAACAGTTTTCCAGCCGCCAGGAATGAAGCTTTCGACACGCAGAGGCAATCGCCATGAGTTCGGCGTGTTCGGTCACACTCTGTCTTTTCTCACGTCGATTGTATCCGCGGCCAATGATCGTACCGTTCTCATCGACGACGATGGCTCCGACAGGTACTTCATTTTCCGTTTCCGCTTTACGGGCAAGCCGTAAAGCTTTTTTCATCATCTTTTCTTCTGGGCTCAATCTGTTCATGTGTTCATGATACCAAAAGGACTCCATGCCAAAGGAATGACTTTCCCAAAAGAGGGGCAGACAAAAAAGGCAGACCCCAATGAAACTGGGATCCGCCAAACGAACACAAAAAAACTACTGCACATAACAGAGCCAGCACGGTGCTGCTTCGTTCCCGACCTGACACGGTTAGCAGGATGCTATTGCAGTAGCTCAATAAGAATAGCAAATTCAAAGGCGATTTGGCAACTGAATTGTTTATCAATCTCCTAGGACCAGACGCTGGCTGGGCGTGACGATCTGCCGGATGCCGCCAGGTTTTAAGGACAGCCCTTTGGCTTCCGGGCGGCAAGTTTGATCCTCTGAAAATACGTTTGAAATTCCTTTCTTTGTTTGAAGCGGGAGTAAGCCTGACGCGATCGGAAATTCAGATTTCACGTGAAATTCGTCTGGGGGCTTTCCGGATCTGAGGATTATCTCGAATCCTTCCAAAAAGGAAATACCGGCAATCCAGCGGTAGAGAATAAACAATTCCGATCAAAGGAATCCGTGATTCACCGCACATACGAGACAATAGAAATAGACAATTTCAATGACGACAACCGATTGACCGCAAATGGGCAAGCCGAATGAAGGCAGCGGGAAATCCGGTCACCGTCATTTTCTGGCAATCTGAATTTCTGATCGAAGAAGGCGGCAAACGCAGATCCCCAAGCCGTAAGAGACAATCCAGTCCGAACGCGGATCTGAGCGCACCCATTTCGACACGAAGGAAAAGAAGAAAAAAGAAACTGAAGAAAGGGAACACCCATGGTAAACAAACTGAAGCATGTCCTGCTGATCGCAGCCGCCGCGCTCGTTCTGGGCGCCTGCTCGAATCTGATCAGCGTGATTCATCTGAACGTGGAAGACGGACAGAATATGATCACCGGTCAGACGGTTCTGATCGATTACCAGACGGAACCGATCCAGACCCGGATCGATCCGAACGCCGTCCAGATCTCCGGCGGAGAATCCTGGATCGAAGATGGAAAACTGAAATTCCAGGCAATGAAACCGGGAACGTATACGATCTCTGTTACGCAAAACGGAGTCACCTCCAATACCGTCACGGTCGACATCAAGGCATCTCCACTGGCTGATGCGTCTTCGTCTCACGACGATTCCAAAGACTCGTCCGCGCAGGATCAATCGTCGGAAAACTCGTCTTCTTCATCCGAAGACGATCCGCTTGCGGATGCTAAAGCCACCGTTCAGGACCATATTATTTCGGTGGATCAGGCGTGGGAAGACGCAGATTCTCTGGCAGGATCGGGCAAGCTCATCACCGTCGACGGCAAGCTTCCGCAGTCGACCATTCAGGATAAAGCGGGAAATAATGTCGTCGTGTTGTGGAATTCCGACATCAGCAAATACATCATTCTGGAAGGCTTCCCGATTCCTTTTGGCAACTGCGACGCCAATGTAACCGGACGGCTGCGTCGAAATGATAACGGTGAACTGGTGATGGATATGACGTACGTCGAAGCGACGAACATGGAGCCCTCTGCCACTCCAGCCCAGTAAAATGGAGCTCGAAAATACGCATCTTCATTCTTGCTGTGCTCCGTATGGGGTACGGCTTTTCTTTTTGAACCGGCACCTGAAAATGAAAAAAAATCCTTCTTTCGAAGGATTTCAAATTTATTTCTTTTTGTTTGGAACGAGTACTTTCTTGCCACCCATGTAAGGCTGCAGAGCCTCTGGAATGAGGACAGTTCCGTCTTCCTGCAGATTGTTTTCCAGGAAGGCGATCAGCATACGCGGAGGCGCTACGCAAGTGTTGTTCAGCGTATGGGCGAAGTACTTCTTGCCGTTTTCGTCTTTGACACGGATTTTCAGTCGACGAGCCTGCGCATCAGTGAGGTTGGAGCAGGAGCCGACTTCGAAGTATTTCTTCTGGCGCGGAGACCAGGCTTCAACGTCTACGGATTTGCATTTCAGATCCGCGAGGTCGCCGGAGCAGCATTCAAGCGTACGTACGGGAATGTCGAGCGTACGGAAGAAATCTACGGTGTTCATGTACAGGCGAACGAACCAGTCAGCCGATTCTTCCGGTTTGCAGACGATGATCATTTCCTGTTTTTCGAACTGGTGAATACGGTATACGCCGCGCTCTTCAATACCGTGCGCGCCTTTTTCCTTACGGAAGCAAGGGGAGTAGGAAGTGAGCGTATAAGGCAGTTCTTTCTCGTCGATGATCTGGTCGATGAAGCGGCCGATCATGGAGTGTTCGGAAGTTCCGATCAGATACAGATCTTCGCCTTCAATCTTGTACATCATACCGTCCATTTCAGCAAAGGACATAACGCCGGTTACGACGTTGGAACGAATCATGTAAGGCGGGATGACATACGTAAATCCGCGGTCGATCATGAAGTCGCGGGCATAAGAGAGGATAGCGGAATGGAGTCTGGCAATATCGCCAACCAGATAATAGAAACCGTTGCCAGCTACACGGCGTGCAGCATCGAGGTCAATTCCCCCAAAAGATTCCATGATGTCGGTATGGTAGGGGATTTCGTAATCCGGTACAACCGGTTCACCGAAGCGTTCGAGTTCAACGTTTTCACTGTCGTCCTTACCAATTGGGACAGTGGGATCAATCATATTTGGAATCTGCATCATGGCGTCGGTAACGGCCTGGCGCAGTTCTTCTTCTTTTTTGGACAGTTCTTCAATCTGATCGCCAAGTGCTGCCGTTTCGAGTTTTGCAGCTTCGGCTTCTTCTTTCTTGCCCTGTCCCATCAGCATGCCGATCTTCTTCGAATTGCTTTTGCGCTTCGAGCGAAGTTCGTCAGCCTGCTGCTGCGTCCGACGCAATGCTGCGTCGTTGCAGATCACTTCATCTACAAGATGCAGTTTATGATGCTGAAATTTCTTTTCCATGTTCTCTTTAACGAGATCCGGGTTTTCACGGACAAATTTCAAGTCAAGCATTCAGGATTCTCCTTTTCATATCTTCATTACGATATCACGCCAAAATATCTCATTCAAACATCCCTCTTTTTCCACAGGCTCTAAACATCAAATCCGCGAAAAAGACAGCGGAAACAAACCAGAGCGGGCCGTAGAAATCCTAAGACAAAAGGGAAATCCAAACGGAAAAAATCCGCAGGACTGCCTGGGCTGTTTTGCAAAGTCTGTATGGTTTCGTCCCGAAAAATACAGTCCAGATTCAGGCGATATAATCGTGCAGAATCGCTAGATCCAGCCGTTCAAAAACAGGACATCTTTTCCAAGAACAGCACTTAGAAAAGAGTCTCTAAAACATCTTTCGACTCGGGTGTCATCCGATCGGTCTGATCCCCGACGGGTATCCTCGCCTTCGTTCGAACAGAAAACCGCCAGCTGTTTGCACGGAGGAAAAGGGGATGAAGCGATCGGTCCGATTCAGAATCCAGCAGCTGCTCCAGAACCGCCAGATCATTCAGCCCGGATTTCCTGACAGGAATGAACAGACGAATGAAGACAGACAGAACAGGCAGAGAGGAAAGCTCCAAATACGACAAAGGCAAACACAAAGTCAGGAAAGAAGCTTGCCCAAACAAACCGAATTGCAGATTTTTCCCTGCTGGATCCGATTTCTGTCCTTCCTATGGCTGGTCAGAGATCGAACAGTCCAGCCTCCTTCCAAAGACGGATATGGGCTCAAAATAGCCATTAAGTTTCAGTACGGCGAATGTTATAGGCTGTTTAGATCGGAATTCCGATATTTTGATCGGAATCGCATACGAATTTTCCGATATTGGATCGAGGATCAGCTTTTTAGAAATCGGAATACGATTTTCTATTCCTATCGTCTTTTCTTATTCCTATAGGATAGGTAAAGGAAATCTTCGCTGCTTCTGATTAAGAGACCCAGATCTTCCAGACACCGATTTTGAAAAAAGGGAAAATCAGACGCTTCTCCTCTCCCATTTCTGAAGCAGGAAACTTTTCCGATTTTCCCAGTCTCTTCTGGAGCTGAGCGATCCAAATTGGGGAATCCTTTTCGTATTAATGCGATCTGCTTACCGGATTTAGAGGAAAACTGGATCGAAAAACGGACAGCCATCTAATGAAAAAACGATCCATGCCTTTTCGCTGGCAGAAAAAAATCCGATATCCTGCGCCCTCAAAAGACTGGATATCGGATTTCATTTTCTTCATTCAGGAATTCAGATCCATCTGCCTATTTCTGAAAATCAGATTTCAGAAGCGGGATCAGACCGTTTCTGGTTCCTTGCCTGCTGCGTCTTCTGATGCCGATTCCGATTCGTTTTCTGGAAGCGGGCTTCCGTCTTCCGTGGTCTTGTAATCGAAATCGCCGACCGGCTGATTCAGCTCATCCAGAACGTAGTTGTTCTCGTTGTCATCCTCTTCTTCCTGGTGCCCGGTGAAGGTCATGCGGTTAACCTTATCGTTTTCCGAAAGACGGATGATATGAACGCCCTTGGTGTTGCGTCCCTGAATTTTGATGTTGTGCAGATGAACACGAATCATCTGGCCGTAGTCTGTTACGATCATCGCATCTTCGTTTCCGTTAACGGCCTTGAAGGCGATGACGTTGCCCGTAGCCGGGCTGATAGAAAGCGTCTTAACTCCTTTTGTACCGCGGTTGGTCAGTCGGTATTCATCCACCGGTGAACGCTTGCCGAATCCGTTTTCGGAAAGGACAAGAATCGTATCGCCTTCGCTGGCGAGCGTAGCGCCAATGACATGACCGCCTTCGAGATTGATGCCTCGAACGCCGGCGGCTGTACGTCCCATCAGACGAACGGTTTCTTCAGGGAAGCGAACCGCGTAGCCGGTATCGCCGGCGATCAGAATTTCATCATCGCCATGGGTCGGCAGGATGTAGGCAAGGGAGTCGCCCTCGTTGAGGGTGATCGCAATTTTACCGGTACGGTTGATGTTCTTGAATTCGGCTACCGGAGTCCGCTTAACGATACCCTGGCGGGTGACGAACAGAAGGTTCTTCGCGGTGTGTTCCTGATCATACGGCAGGATCGCCTGAACCTGTTCGCCGTCCTGAAGCTGGATGAAGTTTACGATCGGCGTGCCCTTGGCGGTTCTCGAACTCATCGGGAACTGGAAGCCGCGCATACGGTAAACGCGTCCGGCGTTGGTGAAGAACAGAACGTAGTCATGGTTGGACATGGTCGCCATGAAATCGATCGTGTCTTCGTCGTTGAGCGAAATCGAGCGGATACCCTTACCGCCGCGCAGCTGGGTATGGTAGTTCGAAATGGCGGTTGCCTTGATGTAGCCGGAATGGGTCAGCGTCATCAGGATGTCTTCCTGCGGAATCAGATCTTCGTCGATCACATCAAAGCTGCCTTCGAGAATTTCCGTGCGGCGTTCATCGCCGTACTTGGCTTCGATATCGTCGAGGTTGCTGCGAATGATATCGAGAACGCGGGAGTGGTTGGCCAGGATATCCTTGAAGTCCGCGATTGCGGCCAGCAGCTGTTCGTATTCGTTTTCAATCTTCTCGCGTTCCAGTCCGGACAGACGGCGAATCTGCATGGCGAGGATCGCCTTGGACTGCAGATCGTCCAGACCGAACTGCGCGTTCATATCTTCAATCAGACCGGCTTCTTCCTTGTGGGAGGAACGGATCAGGTTGATCAGTTCATCGAGATGGTCGAGCGCAATACGCAGACCTTCGACAATGTGCAGACGCTCCTGCGCTTTCTTCAGGTCGAAACGGGTCCGACGGACGATGACATCCGTCTGATGCTTGACGTAGTCAATGATCATCTCGCGGATCGTCAGCTGTTTTGGTCTTCCGTTTTCAAGCGCCAGCATGTTGATGCCAAACGTAGACTGCAATGGCGTTTCTCGGAACATCTGGTTGATGACAACATCTTCCTGAACGTCCTTTTTCAGATCCATGACGATACGGATACCTTCACGGTTGGATTCATCGTTCAGATAGGTAACGCCCTGGACTTTCTTTTCGCGGATGACCTGCGCCATCTTCTCGTACAGCTTCATCTTGTTGATGCCGTATGGAATTTCGTAGTAGATGACACGCTTCTTGCCGTTGGGCAGATCTTCGATGCGGTACTTCGAACGGATCGTGATCGAGCCGCGTCCGGTTTCATACGCTTCGCGAATGCCTTTGCGGCCAAGAATGATGCCGCCGGTCGGGAAGTCCGGTCCGGGCAGATATTCCATCAGTTCCGGTACGGAAATTTCCGGATCGTCCATGACCGCCTTAATGGCGCGGACGACTTCGGTGAGGTTGTGCGTCGGAATGTTGGTGGCCATGCCGACCGCAATACCGACTGCACCGTTGAGCAGCAGGTTCGGAATGCGGGACGGCAGAACCGTCGGTTCTTTACCGTCGCCGTCATACGTTTCAATGAAGTCGACGGTTTCCTTGTTCAGATCCGCAACCATTTCAGTTGAAATCTTGGACATGCGGGCTTCGGTGTATCGCATAGCCGCAGCGCCGTCGCCGTCCAGGGAACCGAAGTTTCCGTGACCGTCAACGAGCGGGTAGCGATAAGAGAAGTCCTGCGCCATGCGGACCATGGCGTCATAAACGGCGGTATCGCCGTGCGGGTGGTATTTACCAATAACATCACCGACGATACGGGCACTTTTCTTGTGGGCGCTGCCCGGGGTAATGCCCAGGGTTGCCAGCGCATAGAGAATCCGGCGGTGAACCGGCTTCATGCCGTCGCGTACATCCGGCAAAGCGCGCTGTACGATAACCGACATGGAGTAGTCCAGAAACGAATCTTTCATCTCTTTCGAGATTTCAATATCTTCAATCGCGTCCCTGGCTTTCTGGCTTTCCTCATCAGAAAAGGAATCGTCCAGAATATCTTCTTCGGGAGTTTTATTTGCGTTATCTTCCATAAATGGATATTTCCTTTATTTCCTTTCTAGAGATCCAGAGTCGCGTATTCCGCATTGTTCTGAATAAATTCTTTACGGGGTTCGACGTCTTCGCCCATGAGCATGGCAAAGGTATCGTCCGCCATCATCGCGTCTTCAATCGTGACACGCTTGAGGATACGGCGTTCCGGGTCCATAGTCGTTTCCCAGAGCTGTTCGGCATCCATTTCACCAAGACCCTTATAGCGCTGTACTTTGTAGCCGTCCTTGTACTCGGCACGCAGAGCATCCATTTCCTGTTCCTTGTAGGCGTAGTCCATGCGCTTGCCTTTCTGAATCTTGTACAGAGGCGGCTGGGCAAGATAGACGTAGCCGTGTTCAATAACTGGCTTCATGAAGCGGTAGAGGAACGTCAGCATGAGGGTGGCGATGTGCGAACCGTCGACATCGGCATCGGTCATGATGATGATCTTGTGATAGCGAAGCTTGGAGAGGTCCGTATTTTCCTTAAATCCGCATCCGAACGCCGTGATCATCGAGTTGATTTCCGCGTTGGCGAAAATCCGGTTTTCTCTGGCTTTTTCCACGTTGAGGATTTTTCCGCGCAGCGGCAGGATGGCCTGGGTACGGGCATTTCGGCCCATCTTGGCCGAGCCGCCGGCAGAGTTACCTTCGACGATAAAGATTTCGCATTCACTCGCATCGCGGCTCGAGCAGTCCATCAGCTTTCCAGGAAGGGAAGTGATGCCGTCGAGTCCCGATTTGCGCTGTACGGCTTCACGGGCCTTGGCTGCCGCAATGCGCGCGCGGCCGGCTGTGAGACCTTTTTCAACGATCGCCTTGGCTTCGGTCGGGTTTTCCATCAGGAAGCGGTAAAGAGCGTCGCCGAAAATGCTGGAAACGATTTTGCGGACTTCGCTGTTTCCGAGCTTCGTCTTCGTCTGTCCTTCGAACTGCGGGTCCGGATGCTTGATCGAAATGATCGCTGCCAGACCTTCCTTGACATCGTCCTGCGTGAGGGATTCGTCTTTTTTCAGAAGGTTGTTTTCCCGCCCGTACTTGTTCAGAACACGGGTCAGGGCCAGACGGAAGCCGTCTTCATGGAAGCCGCCTTCAGGGGTATTGATGTTGTTGACGAAGGAGTAAATCTGGTTCTGGTAATCCCGGTTGTACTGCACCGCGACTTCGACCAGAATGTGGTCCTGTCCGCCCTCGGCGTAAATTACCTTGTCGGAGATGACTTCCTTGCCTTTGTTCAGATGGCGGACATATTCGATAATGCCGCCTTCGTACTGATACTCCTTGCAGACAGGATGTTCGCCGCGCTCGTCGCAGAGAGTCATTTTCAGATCCTTGTTCAGATAGGCGAGCTGACGAATACGGGAATCGAGCACATCGAAATTGAACTCAGTCGTTTCGGTAAAGATTTTCGGATCCGGTTTGAAGCGTACGGTCGTACCGGTACGCTCGGTCGTTCCGATCTGCTTGAGCGGCGCAACGGTATGGCCGCCGTTTTCAAAGCGGATGTAGTAGCGTTTGCCGTCCTGGTCAACGGTGACTTCGAGCCACTCGGAAAGGGCGTTTACAACGGAAGCACCGACACCGTGCAGACCGCCGGAAACTTTATAGGCGCCGCCGCCGAATTTTCCGCCGGCGTGCAGTACGGTCATAATGGTTTCTACCGCACTGATTTTTGTTTTCTGGTGAATGCCTACCGGCATGCCTCGTCCGTTATCCCGAACGAGAATGGAATTGTCTTTTTCAATGACAACATCAATCTGGCTGGCGTAGCCGGCCAGGGATTCGTCAATGCCGTTATCGACAATTTCCCAGACGAGATGATGAAGACCTCGCGAAGACGTTGAGCCGATATACATGCCAGGACGCAGACGAACCGCTTCCAGACCTTCCAGAACCTGGATATCGTTGGCGGTATAGGCATGATCGACATGAATTGCTTCATCTTCAAGCTTGTCGAACTCAAGAACAGAAGCCTCGAGCGACTTGTTTTCAGTTTCAGACATCAAATATTCCCTCCTTCATCTTGCCGTGATCAACTGTATAAAACTTGACCGGCCGCTTGAACCAGCCTGGGGAGACGGGTTCGGCCGTGGTAATAAAAATCTGAATTTCTTCCGGAAAAGAGGCGATGAGCCCCTGCCGGCGAGATTCGTCGAGCTCCGAAAATACATCATCGAGAAGCAGGACGGGGTTCTGTCCGGTCTTTTCCCGGATCACCTGACAAAGTCCGATTTTCAGCGCCAGCATGACCGATCGTTTCTGGCCCTGGCTGGCGGTCTGCGTAATCAGCTTTCCGTTAAGATAAAATTCAAGATCATCCTTGTGGATGCCCGCGGACGTTGTTTTCATGCGGCGATCCCGCTCAAGCGTCGAGTCATAAATCTGCCTGAGCTGTTCGCGGATATCCTGATCGGGATCCACACAGGTTTTGTAGCGAATGCTGAGCTGTTCCTTCCCCTGCGAAAAACGAGGAAAGATTTCAGAGGCTTTCTGTTCCAGAAGCGTGATAAAGGCGCGCCGCTGCACAATGAGCACGGCCTGCGCCTCAATCATCTGGGCTGTCACGGTCGACAGCAGAATTTCATCGGGTTTCCACGATTTAAGAATCGCGGAACGTTCCTTGAGCAGTTTCTGAAACTGGGAAAGAAGCGACGTGTAGGAACGGGAAAGCTTCACCAGTTCCATATCGATCATTTTTCTTCTTTCCTTTGGCGAATCTGAAAAAAGGGTCAGATCGTCCGGTGAAAAGAGAACCGCATTGAGAATGCCGACAAACTCCGAAAAAGAGCGGACCGGCTTGTCATTGCGGTACAGAAATTTTTTCCCCTGTGAAAACACCGTTTTCAGCTTTTCGAGGCGGCCTTTGTTTTCGATGGTTCCTTCGAGCACAAATGAATCCTGGCTGTGCCGGATTAAGGACGGTGTCTTTGATGTTCGCCACGAGCGCAGGTGGCTTAAAAAGTAAATGGATTCGAGAAGATTGGTTTTTCCCTGCGCGTTTTTTCCCCAAAAGATATGAATCGTATCCGGATCAAAAGAAAAAGAAGCCGTTTCGAAGTTTCTGTAGTCAGAAAGCTTCAGCTTCTGTATGTTCATTCAATCTCAATCCGAATATTGCCGGTTTCTACGACATCACCCGAACGAAGCTTCTTTCCGCGTCGGTTTTCTGGCTCTGCGTTTACGAGCACTTCGTTCTGTGCCAGCCACGCTTTGATCTGCCCGCCGGAGTCAATGACATTGCAGGCTTTCAGCAGCTGCTGGAGGGTAATATATTCATCTTTCAGGTTAAACTTCATATTTGAACCTCACTTCAAGCTCAATTATATCAAAAAAAGCCTTTATTTTCCACAGGACAGAGATCACCGCCGGAACATAGGGAAATACGATGAATCAAAAATTCAGCGTTACGGCCCTTTAAACGGCTTTTTTGAGAAAGAATCCTTCGCATGGGGCACATATTGTGACTTTGAAGGGTGCAAATCGCTTCTCAAATTCGACAAGGCGGCGACGGGCCGCCTCGTTTTCTGGAAAAAGGCCTTTTCTAAGCCTTTTGAGCGCCTTCCAGGTCTGCATGCGAACGGATGACGTTCGGCTTAGCGGACGCTTTCGATTTTCCTGTGAAAAAAAAAAACGAGCCGGTGCTCTGCAGCATGCAGCATCGGCTCGTTTTTTGTATGGACAGAAATAAATCGTCGTATGAAAAATGCAGGAAACAGGAAACGCTAGACGTTGCTGCGCATGGCGACAAAGAGCAGTTCGAGGGAAGGGTCATCCGGGAGGGTGATGTAGAGCGGTTTGAGTTCGCCGCTTAGTCCGAGATTGAATTTTTCATGATCCTTAATCGCCCGCAGACCATTGATCATCAAACTCGCGTTAAACGCGATATTTCCCGACTCTCCATCCATCTCCATCTTTTCAATATTCTGGCGGCAGGATCCGAGCGTACTGGAAAGAACTTCGACAAACGTCTGATCCGGAGTATAGGTCATGCGTACTGGAATGACGGAAGAATCCGAAGTCTGCGCGCCCGTATAAATGATCGAACGGCTCATCATGCCTTCGAACTCATTCGTATCGAGAATCATATGGGTTGTCGGATGCGTCTGCAAAATCCGGTCGCAGTCGGGGAATACGCCGTCGTAGAGCGTCGTCTGCAAAAGCAGATCGTCCTTGACGAACTGAATGCGCTGACGGTCGAGATATACATCGCATTCGCCTTCGCTTCCAAAAAGCGAAGCCACGAGACTGATGGCTTTGACCGGGATGTTCGCCTGGGCGGACGCATCGGTCTGTACCGGTACAATTTTGCGGGCCATCGCCAGCGTATTGGTCGCCGTCGCGATCAGTTTATGGTCATTGATGCGCAGGTTGACGCCGTTGAGATAGACACGCGGGCTGTTGGTTGCCGCCGCAAAGGCTACCTGACGGGAAATATCCTGCAGCGCATGAATCGGCAGCGTCAGATGCTTCGCCGGCTGCGTGAGATTGGGATCCGGGTATTCGCTGGGGGCGCGCCCAAACAGTTCGAATTTGGAATCGGAAGGCCCATTAAAGCGAATCAGCGTATCGTCGATCGATTCGACGTGCAGGATATCGCCGTTCATGCGGCGGGTCAGTTCGATCAGAGCGGAGCAGCGAATGATAATGGATCCGCGCTCTTCAATGACGAGCTGGTTTTTCTCATCGGGAGAAATGACGACCTGAATAGCCAGATTGGAATCGGATCCGGTCAGAACAATATAGTCCGGAAACACCTGGATCAGAACGCCGGTCAGCGCGATGGTCGGGGAAACCGAAGGAATGGCGTGTGCAACCGTCGCGAGCTTGTCGGCAAAGTATGAACGATTAATGGAAAAACGCATGAGAAAGTTCCTTTCTTCTTCTCTTATTAAAGAATAATAACAATAAGGAATGCCCCAGACGGGGATAACTCAAAGCTTTATACGAAAGATAAAGGGAAAAAACGGAAAATCGGGGCGGGGATTGTCTGTGGATAACCCGCAAAGGCCGGGGATAACCCCCAAAAACGGTGGATTACCCGCTGATTTTCTTTCGGAGCGTA
Source organism: Allobaculum fili (assembly GCF_020969955.1). Taxonomy (NCBI): domain Bacteria; kingdom Bacillati; phylum Bacillota; class Erysipelotrichia; order Erysipelotrichales; family Erysipelotrichaceae; genus Allobaculum; species Allobaculum fili. The sequence goes on from NZ_JAHDSX010000006.1 coordinate 50,305, forward strand.
TCTACAGCCTCTTTCCAGGCTGGATCGGAATCGATCAGCTTGCGAACGCGGGAACAGGACGAAGAAATCGTCGTATGATCGCGTCCGCCGATTTCCTTGCCGATGGCGGAATAGGAAATCCCCAGCAGATCGCGCATCAGATAAATGCAGATCTGTCTGGCCTGCACAATTTTTTTCTGGCGGCTTTTGCCCTCGAGATCCTGGTACGAAAGACCGTAATGACGGATGACCGCTTTCTTGACGGTTTTCGGACTGAGCTCTTCGGTCGGGGCCACAGCCGGCTCATCGCGCAGAACGCCCATCGTGAATTCCATCGTAATGGAAGGCGGATCAAAAAGGGTCGCGTTGAATAAAAGACGGTTGAGCACGCCCTCCAGTGCGCGGACGTCATGCGAATAGCTGACGGCCAGAAAATCCAGAACATCTTCATCGATGGGCTGCACCTGTTCGTGCCCGTCGAGTTTCTTTTTCAGAATCAGTTTGGCCGTTTCCGTGCCCGGTTTTTTGATGCTTACGGTAAGACCGGACTGAAAGCGGCTGATCAGACGCTTCGTCAGCGTCGGAATTTCCGAAGGATGCACGTCGGATGTCAGAATAATCTGCTTATTTAAACGTATTAATTCATTGAAGACGGTAAAGAACACTTCCTGGCAGGACGCACTGCGCAGGTTCTGGATGTCATCCACCAGAAAAAAGTCGCAGTCGATCAGCTGAGCCTTGACCACATCCACCGCATTGGAAGAGGGGTTTTTGGAGCGCATCGCTTCCAGCATGAGGCTGACCAGATCGCCCGCATAAAAATAATTGACCTTGCATTCCGGCCGGTGAACGGCGAGGTAGTTGCCCACCGCATTCAGCATGTGCGTTTTGCCCAGACCGGAACTGCCGTAAATCAGCAGGGGGTTGAAGCGGTTTTCCCGTGTGACCAGCCGGCAGGCAGCCAGCGCTTCCTGGTTGCTGGGGCCGGAGACAAAGGAATCAAAAGTATACGCCTTGTCAAAAGGGCGGTCTACCAGCTTATTGGTTCGAATTTTCAGCGCTTCGTCCGGCATCATCTGCTCCATCTCCCGCTGGGAAATGAGTTCGATCTGAAGCGTCGATCCCCAGATCTGGGAAAGAGTATCTTCAAACAGCGACAGATTATCCTTGATCAGATTGGAAGCAATGATATTTCGATAGGTCAGGTAGGCCTTTCCGTTCTCGATTTTAAATAGCGAAGTCTTTGAGATCCATGTAAGTGTGCTTTCGTCGAAATACTGGCTGGTGCGAATCATCGAAAGCGTCTGATCCCAGTACTGATTGATCGAGGAATCCATATTGAATCCATCCTTTCCACCTGGATGTTTATCATAACCGATTTTATTCCATTCGGGACGTGTGGCTATTCGCATTATCCCCTGTTTTTGGGGGATAACTCTTTGGCACACCTAGAAACGGAAAATTATCCCCAATGGGGACAATGGTGGATAACTTCAGCAAATTGTGCAGAGCCCGCAGGCTGTATCCCCGCCCAGGCTGAATCCAATCCTCCATAGCTAAAGGAGAAATCCGAGTTATCCCCCATGGGGGATTGTGCGCAGCATTCCCCTTTCCGGGGATATCTTTTCGGGGGACAGCGCGGGGATAACCAAAATGCACAGGGGGAAAGCACGCAAAGAATCTCCCAGTTTCGGGGAATTGTCCTCATTGCTTTGAAACGCGGGGAAAAGGGATGGGGACAGGATGTGGATAACCTGTGGATAACTGGGGGATAACGCGCATATCCCCCGAAAAGCGGGGATTTTCCCCTGGATTTACGGAAAAAAAGCCGCTTTTCCAAAGGCAGTCCCCCGTTTTTGACGAAATCCTGCACAATCCCCCGCAAACGGTGGATAACGGGGATAACCCGAAGAAGGCCCCAACCGGAAGATGCGGGTATGAAAACAGAGGGAGAACTGCCATACGCTCCCAGTCCGTAATCGAACCGTCCCCGCTTTCCACCCAGACGGGGGATAACTGCAAGTCACGCCGATTCAGGGCGGACGAACCAGACCATCGCAAAAAAGCCGCAGACGAATCTGCGGCTTTTAAACATCATCTGAACAGACAGTTCCAGAAAGAGGAGAGGGGGAAAGAAAGAATGGAAGACTGCATCTGGAAAAGAGACAGGCGGATAAGAAACGGGGGATAAGAAACAGGGAGAGACAGGGAAAAAGAAGGCTGTGCGGATGCATGGAGATCCGGCTGGATCGAGAACCGAAAGAAGAGCAGAACGAACAGCGGCGAGAATACTGCGCTGAAAATATACAGATAATAAAAGCTGAAAATATACAGATAATAAAAAAAATATACAGATAATAAAATAGGAATCGGGACGAAGCAGAAATGCTGACAATCCACAGAAAAGAAGATCACCGCTGTATTTTCGGGTGCAGGCAGGACCTGCCGGGGTCTGTGGGGGGAAGAATCCGAAAAAAAGGCGAAAAAGATTGGAAAAACCGCCTGTTTACAGGTGATTGCGCGTGTCGTTTCTGTTATCCTTGTTTACAGATTGCCACGATACAGGATCGCTGCTGTTTAGCGGTGAACAGATAGGAATCGATCAAGCTGCGCAATCCATTTTTCTTTTATATTTCGCATGAATGAAAAGGACCTTTAAGAAAATCACCCCCTGAAACGGCTTCGTGCGCGTTGACATCCTTTTTTTCATCATGATATAGTGACATGCGCAATTAATAAGAAAATAAGAATCACTCTTATAGAACGAAAGGAATTGAGTCGACATGAAACGTACTTATCAGCCAAGTAAAATCAAACACCAGAGAACTCACGGCTTCCGCGCTCGTATGGCTACCAAAGGCGGACGCAAAGTATTAGCAAGAAGAAGAGCTAAAGGCAGAAAGGTTTTATCCGCTTAATAAATCACCTGCAAAGGTGATTTTTTTCTCTGTCTGAGTCAATGAAGAAACATCAGAGAATCCTTAAGAATGCAGAGTTCTCATCCATCATTTCCAAACGGAAGTCCTTCGTCTGCCCGGCCATGATTGTGTATACGGCGCCGAAAAAGGAAGAACATGCCCGTGTTGGGATCAGCGTCGGCAAGAAAGTTGGAAAAGCGGTTGTCCGCACCCGTGTAAAACGCCAGCTTCGCGCGCTGATCGATTCTGTATTCACCTTTGACGAATCGTTTGATTCCATTGTTATTGTCCGCCCTGCCTTTTTAAAGATGGATTACGAACAGAGACACAAGATGCTCTCTGAACTGCATGAGCGGGCCCGCCTAAAATACGAAAGAGGATCCCATGAAAAAATCGCTTCTTGAAAAATCACGGATTCTGTTTCTGTGCGTACTGGTATCCCTGGGTCTTGCGGCCTGTTCCAACCCGCGAGGATCTGACGGAAAAACCAAACTCGACCAGATTATTGCTCTTAACCAAGAGACCATTAATAAGGAACAGGTCAACATTTCCGAAATCACGGATGAAGATCTGAAAGCCGAAGTCGAATCTTCAGAATCAGAAACAGTAACTATTGAACCCACCAGCTGGTCCTCCTCCTGGAAGAGAGGATGGTTTGACGGTCTGATCGTCTGGCCGATCGCCCAGCTGATCAACCTGTTTGCCAGCTTTACCGATGCCGGCTGGGGCATCATCCTGGCAACGCTCCTGATCCAGCTGCTCATTTTTGCGTTCACGTTCCGTTCGCAGATTTCCCAGCAGCGCATGCAGGAAATCCAGCCGGAAATGACGCGCCTGCAGGCCAAATACGAAGGCAAGAACGACGAACGTTCGAAAATGCTGATGGCGCAGGAAATGCAGAAGCTTTACAACGATAACGACATTCATCCGTTCGGAAGCATGCTCGTTATGTTCATTCAGCTGCCTGTCATGATGGGTATGTTCTACGCCACCATGCGTGCGGCAACGACCGTATACGGCTCCTTCATGGGCATGCCGCTGTCGGAAACGCCGCTGGCCGGTTTTCAGCATCTCGACTGGGGCATCATGACCGTCTACATTCTGATGATCGTCATGTCCATCCTGCAGATGCAGATTCCGAAATGGCTTGGCAAGCTGGATGTAAAAACCGGCCGTGTCAAAGCCCAGAAGGAAGAACCGAAAGCGGGCGGCATGATGGCCAACACCATGAACATGACCATGTACATGACGACGGCACTGATCGCCTTCATGTATATTTCCTGGCCGATTGCGATGTCCTTCTACTGGCTAGTTTCGTCCATTATCCGTGCCTTCACCAGTGTTCTCAGCCACTACATTTCGCTGAATCAGAGAGAAAAACGTGAAAAAGAAGAAAGAGTACGCGATACCGAAGGCATTCTGAAAAACAGAAAGAAGCAGGGATAGGAAAGTATGGAATTTGATCGTTTTTCCGGGAAAACTCTCGATGAGGCTCTCGCCGCTGCCTGCAATGCGAAAAATGCGGCTGTTGAAGAACTCACGTATACCGTTGTAGAAGAAAAGTCTGGCTTCCTCGGTCTCGGTCGGACGATCACCATTGAAGCCTGGGCCGAAAGCGACATTATCGTTTTCCTTCACGACTACATTCAGACCTATTTTGACAACGCCGAAATGGATGGAACCGTCTCGATCGAACTCGATGACACCGGCTTCTATCGTATTTCTGTCGATACGAACGCCAATGCGGTTCTGATCGGACGTCAGGGAAGAACGCTTCAGGATTTCACCGTCCTCGTTCGTTCCGCGGCCAGCGCGGTCTTCAAGAAACATATCCGTCTGATGATCGACGTCAACAGCTATAAGGAAGAGCGCTACGAAAAAGTCGCACGCATGGCGATCCGCGTTGCCCGTGACGTACGCCGCACGAAAGTGGACGCGGTTCTTGAACCGATGCCTGCCGATGAAAGAAAAGCCGTTCATAACGCCCTGAGCGATATGGATGACATTTCCACCAAGTCGCATGGCGAAGGACCGGAACGCCGTATTCATATTCTGTATACGCCCGGAAAAGTCAGCGAGCCCGCTGAATAATCCGATTTACGCCAAATGAATTCCGAAAGAAAAGGGGATTGCTTCCCCTTTTTTTGTGCAGATTCGAAAGCAGCAGGAAAAACGACAGGAAACAGGAAAAGGACAGAGAAAATCAGAAAGGCAGAAATCCGTTTCTGGATTTCTGCCGTATACAGAACTCTTTTTCCTTTTTAAAATTCTTTGTCTTCCGGACTCAGAATATACTCCAGCGATCCGCGCAGCCGCTGATCCATGGCGATCATCCGCTCTTTCCCGATGAATTCTGGATTGTAGCCCAGCGTCAGAAGGATATCTTCCGGCGTGGCATGGCGTGTGCGCAGGCGCACATACATCAGACAGAACACCTGGGTGAATTCGATGGTATCGTTTGTCACGCGCTGGGTGTACGGATTGCCCTGAAGCGCAATAATCTGTTCCAGCGTAAATCGCTTGTTTGGCATTTCTTCACCTCTTTCATACATTCATGCATGAATAGTGTTTAAACAGTCAGCTGACATTCTGATTATATCGAAGTACATTTAAATCAATGTCTATAAAGACCGAAACCGTGGTCTTTTTCTGTTTCATGACTATTTCAAATTCTGTTAAAGTTATAACTAATTTATTTATAAAAAGAATACTGTCTTCAAAAGACAAGACGGTATGGGGAATAAATGGACAGAACTTCGTTTTCAATCCGGATCGCAGGCAGAGGTGCTGGCATTCATCGATTTGACAGGGTTTGTCTTCAATCTGGCAAAAGCGAATTTTCATGTATTCCATGGGAAAAAGCATAAGATAGGAACATCGAAAACGAAGCCGAAACAGGAAGCAGAAACAAGCCGAAGCACAGCGCAATTTGCGCAGCAAGCGGATCTTTGTATCGTGCCGGATCCCGGCAAAAGGAGAAATTTATGAAACTGATTGTCGGCCTGGGAAATCCAGGCGAAAAATATTCGCGTACCCGGCACAATGCCGGGTTTATGGTCATGGACCGGCTGGCCGAAAAAGCCGGCGTGGAGATCAATAAAAACAAATTTGAAGCCCAGTACGTCAAAACCCGCATCAAGGGGGAAGACGTTATTTTGCTGAAGCCGATGACGTATATGAACAACTCCGGCTTCGCCGTTCGCGCCTGCATGGACTTTTTCAAAATTGAACCGAAGGATCTTCTGGTCATTTATGACGATCTTGATACCCCGGTAGGCGCCATCCGTCTGAAGCCGTCCGGATCCGCCGGCGGTCATAACGGAATGAAAAGCGTAATCAGCGCGGCGATGGGACAGGATTTTGACCGGATCCGCGTCGGCATCGGCCGGGATCCGAAAATTAAGATTATTGATTATGTGCTGACCCGCTTTCGCGCTGATGAAATGGACGATCTGAACGCGGCGATTGATCAGGCGGTCAAAGCGGCCTGGTTTTCCATTGATCACGGCTTTACCCAGGCGATGAATCGCTACAACGTGAAGCCGAAAAAGAAAAAGAGCGACCCGGAAGCCGAAAAGCTCGCCGCCGCGCTGAAAAAGCAGAACGCGCAGACGTTCCATTCCGGAAAAAAGGATGTTCTTTATCAGGAAGAGACCGGCCGGAGTCTTTCGGACTCTGCCATCGCCGAGCAGCTGAAAAAAGAAGCGCTCGCCGCACAGGAAGCATCTCAGAATGCATCCGCTTCGTATACCTATCAGAGAGAAGAAACACTGGATAGACAGAATAAATCCGAACAGTAAGGAGTAAGGCCATGCTTTCCGACCAGAATATCAATCCCATTCTGAATTACATCGAAGCCAATCCCGTTACAAAGGAAATGATGTCGATTCATGGAAATGTCGGCAACCTCGGGGAGATGGAAGAAGCGCTGCTTCTGGCCGCTGCTTTCCTTCAGGATGGAAAAACACGCATTGTTGTGAAGAAAAATAAGTACGAAGCCCAGCAGCTGTACCGTCGTCTGGCGATGCTGCTGCAGGAAGTCGTACTTTTCGTCATGGATGAGTCTCTGCGTCTGCAGGCGATCGCAGCGTCTCCCGAAGAGAGGGAAGGCCAGCTGTCCGCTCTCGTGCAGATGCGTCAGGACTTTCCAAAAATCATCATTACCAATACCGCTGCCTACACCCGCTTTCTGCCGGATGTGAACTACTTTGACGAAAGCTGCCTGACCATTCGTACCGGGCAGACGCTTTCTCGAAAAGCGCTCATGGAGCATCTGCTGTGTATCGGCTATGCGCACGTCAACTACGCGCAGACCCCGGGAAGCTTTGCTTCCCGCGGCGGCATTCTCGATGTTTACTCGCTGAATTACCCGGATCCGATCCGTATCGAATTTTTTGATACGGAAATCGACTCCATCCGCTTCTTTAACCCGGATACCCAGCGGACGATCCGCGCCACTGATGAAGCGGTGCTCGTTCCGGCCAGCGATATTTTGTTCAGCGACGAACAGATTGAAAAACTTAAGGAAATTTTGCCGGTCAAACTGGAAGAACAGCTGAAACGCACAGATCCGGCGGGGCAGGAATTTTTACGGGATGCGATCGAAAAGGATCTGGAAGCGATCGAAACGCACGATCCGCAACCTCATCTGTACCGCTACTACGCTTGGCTCGACAGCGCCTCCGTTCTCGATTATGCGCCGGACGCGATGACCGTATTCTCCACAGTGGAAGGCGTAGAAGAAAACGCGAAAAAGACTGTGCAGGATAACGTGCAGTTCATGCAGGAAGAAGTCGAAGATTTCCACGCGCTGCCCAGATACATCCTGTTTCATGATCTGTACAAACTCGAAAAGAAGTCCGAGCCGCTCAAAATTCATACGTTCCTGGATCACGATCATCCCGTCCAGTCGGGAATTGAAAACATCGACGCTCCGGGTCTGAACTACCGGCAGTGGGTTCTTGAAGAAGCCAGAAAGGACAATGTCTATTTTGCGCTCGAGCGCGAAGACGTCGATCTGCTTAAGGAAAAGATCGATATTTCTTCACTGAAGCTGACCGATCCGATTTTTTATCAGGGCTTTCGGACCCCGGATTATATGGTGTATACGCGCCGTGAAATTTTCTCGCATCTGAACCGTAAAGTGCCGTATCAGAAGACGTTCTCCCGTTCGAATGCGCTCAATAACATTATGGAACTTGAGGCCGGCGACTATATCGTCCATGCGGAATACGGAATTGGACAGTATATCGGCGTGGAAACCCGCGAGCAGAACGGAGTCAAGCAGGACTATCTGCACGTTATGTACCGCGGCAACGAAAACCTCTTCGTTCCGCTTTCTCAGTTCCAGCTGATCCGCAAGTACGTGTCCAAGGACGGTGCAGTCAAGCTGTCCAAGCTGGGCACCGGCGAATGGGAAAAGACGAAAAAGAAGGTTAACCAGAAAGTCGAAGAAATCGCCGGGCGTCTGGTCGAACTGTATGCCGCCCGTACGGAAGACATTGGATTTGCGTTCCCGAAAGACGACGCGCTCGAGCGGGAATTTGATGAATCGTTTGAATACGAATCCACGCCCGACCAGCTGCAGGCAACGGCGGAAATTAAAGCCGAGATGGAAAAGGCCAAGCCGATGGACCATCTGCTGATCGGCGACGTCGGGTATGGAAAAACCGAAGTGGCCATGCGCTGTGCCTATAAGGCGATCTGCGCCGGCAAGCAGGTGGCGTTCCTTTGCCCGACTACCATTCTTTCCATGCAGCACTACCAGACGCTTTTAAAGCGTTTTGAACCGACCGGAGCGCGCATCGCGCTGGTCAACCGCTTCATTTCCACAAAGGAAATGAAAAAGATCCGGGAAGATCTGGCAAACGGACAGATCGATATTGTCGTCGGTACGCACCGGCTGCTGTCCAATACCGTCAGCTTTAAGGATCTTGGCTTTCTGATCATTGACGAAGAGCAGCGCTTTGGCGTTCGTCACAAGGAAAAAATCAAGGAAATGAAAAACTCGATCGACGTGCTGGCGCTTTCGGCTACCCCGATTCCGCGGACGCTGCAGATGTCGCTGATCGGCGTTCGCACCATTTCCCAGCTGACCACTCCGCCGGCGCACCGTCATCCGATCCAGACGTACGTTATGGAAGAGCGCGGTCCGGTAGTGGAAGAAATCATTCAGCGCGAGCTTTCCCGCAGCGGCCAGGTGTTCTTTTTGCACAACCGTGTCGAAGACATTTACCTCAAGGCGCATGAGCTTCAGCAGAAATTCCCGGATATTTCCATTGGCGTTGCCCACGGAAAAATGAGCCGTGAACAGATTGAAGACGTCATGACAGAATTTGCGCGCGGTAAATATCAGGTGCTCGTCTGCACGACGATTATCGAAACGGGACTCGATATCGCCAACGCGAACACGATCATTATCGAAAACGCAGACCGTTTCGGTCTGGCCCAGCTGTATCAGATTCGCGGCCGTGTTGGCCGACGGGAAAAACTGGCGTACTGCTATCTGCTTGTAACGCCGGACAAGCAGCTGAGCGAAGAGTCGACGAAGCGTCTGAAATCGATCAAGGAATTCACGCAGCTCGGTTCCGGTTACAAAATCGCGATGCGCGATTTGACGATCCGTGGTGCCGGCGACATGCTTGGTCCAAAACAGGCTGGATTTATCGATTCCGTCGGTCTCGATCTGTACCTCGACATGCTTTCCGATGCCATCGCCCGCAAGAAGGCAGCCGCGGGTCAGCCGGTCGATGAAGAACTGAAAGAAGCCGAAGAAACGGCGGAAGCCGACAGCGCCAGAAGCGCGAATGTGCAGATTCAGGGCTATATTCCGGAAAAATTCTCGGATAACGACGGCGACAAGCTGGCGCTCTACCAGGAAATCCGGGCCATTCGCACCGAAAAGGAACTCGAAGACTTTGAATTCCGAACGGCCGACCTGTTCGGAAAAATTCCAAAGGAAGTGCAGGCTCTGTTCGATGCCAAGCGCCTCGATCTGTTCGCTTCGCGTCCAGGCGTCGATGAAGTCAGCGAACAGAACAGCCGGATTCAGATTGTCATGAGCGCATCCTGGAGCCGGAACGAAGACGGCCTCAAGCTGTTTGAAGCCATGAACGCTCTTTCCAAGGAAATCGCGCTCACCTTCAAAAATGGACGAATTCAGGTCAGCCTGCCGAAAAAGAAAAACTATATGGCTCAGCTCAAACAGGTGATTTCGGTCCTGTCCGATCCGCTCTTTCGAAAGGGGTAAACCATGAGACTTGATAAATATCTGAAAACCGCGCGCATTCTCAAACGCCGCGAAGCCGCTAAGGAACTTGCCCTTCAAAAACGCATTCAGCTCAACGGACGCACGGCGAAACCGTCGAGCGAAGTCGAAGAAGGCGATGTGATCTGCATGGAGTTTGGCAACCGGCTTCTGGAAGTGAGGGTGCTCGATACGCCGAAACAGGCGTCCAAGGAAAAAGCGCTTCTGATGTTTGAAGTGCTGCGCGAAGAGAAAAAAGACTATGATGCGCCGGCTGAATGAGACGCGCGTTTTGCGCGATCCCGTCCACGGCTATATCCATATTGATCTGCAGGTCATCTGGAAGCTTCTCGACGCGCCGGAATTTCAGCGTCTGCGCCGCATTCATCAGCTAGGGGGCGTTATGGCGGTTTACCATACCGCGGAACATTCCCGCTTTTCCCACTGTCTGGGCGTGTATGAAATCTGCCGGCGCATTCTGAACGAAGTGCCCGGCGTGACGGATACGCTCGATGAATTCGAACAGACCGCGGCGCTTTGCGCGGCGCTCCTGCACGATCTGGGTCACGGACCGCTTTCGCACAGCTATGAGGCGATCTCCCATATTCACCATGAGGCCGTTACGTGCCGTCTGATTACGAACCCCGAAGGCGAAGTGTATAAAATTCTGACCGGGGAAAATCCGAAACTGCCCGCCATGGTGGCTGCCATTCTGGAGCATCGATCCGGCTGCGCGCTTCTGGAAGATCTGATCAGCTCGCAGCTCGACTGCGACCGCATGGACTATCTGCTTCGCGACGCCTACGAAACAGGAACGAGCTACGGCCGCTTCGATCTGGAACGCATACTGCGTACTCTGCGTGTGAAGGACGGCCGTCTGTGCATTAAAAAAAGCGGCGTCCATTCGGTCGAAGACTACATCATGGGCCGCTATCAGATGTACTGGCAGGTGTATCTCCATCCCGATGCGTTTGGCTACGATCTGCTCGTTCAGGCTTTCTTTGGGCGCTATGCCAGACTGCGTCAGGAAAACTTTGAAGAATACGGATCGAAAGCGCTCGAGCCTGTATTTGATCAGCCCTTTGATCCGGAGCGCTTTCTGGAGTTGGACGATTACGTTCTGATCAGCGAAATCGGAGCGGCGAAATCCGCCAAGGATCCCATTCTTGCCGATCTGGCCCATCGCATATGTGATCGGCGTCTGCCGCGCTGGGAAAACGAAGCTAGTCCCGAGCGAATCGAAGCCATTCGCGAAAAGACGCGAAAAGCGAGTTTTGATCCGGATTACTATGTTCATCTTAAACCGATTCGACTGGAAGAATTTCTGCCGTATCAGGAAGAGCAGTCCAAGCCGATTCTCGTTCTTGACCAGGAGAGACTGCTTCCGCTTTCGGACTGTTCGGTGGTGGTGCGGTCTTTGCTGGAAATGAAAAATCCCCAGCAGATCCGTGTGTATTTCCCCAAGGAAGTCCACACCGCTTCTTCGTAAACGCCGCCTGTATTCGGACGGCAAGCCTGTCTGGCATACCTGTTGAGTCTGTCTTTTCCTGTTTTCTGCAGCGGTCCTTCTTCCCGCGAGAAAACGGGATTTTGCGCAGAGGGGCAGACGAGGCGCGTATGGGCGGATTTTCACGATGAATAAAGCCGGAGAGATGGGTAATCCGTTGAAAAGAAGAATCTGTATGTTAAACTTTTCTTCGCTATGAAAAGTCAAGCCGCTTTATGCGAACTCACTGCGAAAACCGAGATTTTTAAAGGAGAAGCGGAGTTTGAAGAAAAGAACAAAGGAATTTTTGTCACCATGGAAGCCGAGGACTGTCACTGCGTCTGGAAAATTCTTCCGAAAGGCATTGTGATTGAAAATCAGCAGGAAGCGCTGAGCGTGCTTTCCCTGTTTGATTCCGGCAAGGGCCGGGTGCGAATTTTCAGCGAATTCGGCGAACTGGAAGCCGTCTTGAGCGATGTGCGCATTGTCCGCGAACCGCATCGGATTCTGGTGAGCTACAAAATTGAAGAAGAAGCTGAATTTCAGTTTGAACTGCAAAGCGAAGACTTCTGTTTTATCGAACACGAACCGGCTGCCCCCTCAGGGCGGAACGGATGACATAAAACTGGCATGAAGGAGTGAACAATATGTCTGCTATGGATCTGCAGCTGGCCAACGCTCTGGCGTCCGCCGCAAAAAAAGCCTGGGATCTGAGCCTGGAGCCCGGGGAAATTACCATTGAAATTCCCAAACGAAAAGAACAGGGCGAGTATGCGACAAACCTGGCGATGAAGCTGGCGCGTACCCTCCGCAAAAAGCCGCTGATTATTGCGCAGGAACTGGTTGCTGCGCTCGATGACGATTCCATCGAAAGCGCCGAAATTGCCGGACCCGGCTTCATCAACTTCACGATGAAAAAAGATCAGTATTCCCGCGTCATCCCGACGATTCTGGAAAAGGAATCGGAATACGGACAGTTTGAACCCAACGGCATCCGCGTGAATCTCGAATACGTTTCCGCCAACCCGACCGGCGATCTGCACCTTGGTCATGCCCGCGGCGCGGCGTGGGGCGATTCCGCTTCGCGCGTTATGAAGAAAGCCGGCTATGACGTAACCCGCGAATACTATGTCAATGACGCAGGAAACCAGATTGCCAATCTGGCGCAGTCCTTATGGGCCCGCTATGCGCAGGCGCATGGCCAGGAAGCCGAAATCGGTCAGGACGGCTACATGGGCGAAGACGTTAAAGTCAAAGCCGAAGAAATTGCCCGCGAGCACCCGAATGTCTATCTCGAACCGACGAAGGAAACCCTCGATTTCTTCAGAAAAGAGGGAATTGCCTACGAGCTGGACAAGATCCGTCATGACCTGGACCGCTTCCGTGTTCACTTCGATGTATGGACTTCCGAACAGGCTTTACGCGACGCTGGAAAAGTGGACACGGCTCTTGAGATTCTGGAGCGAAACGGTTATACCTATGAGCAAGACGGGGCACTCTGGTTTCGCACAACGGACTTTGGCGACGACAAAGACCGTGTTCTGCGCAAGCAGGATGGTTCGCTGACGTATCTGGTTCCGGATATCGCCTACCATAACGACAAGTGCGAACGCGGCTTTGACAAGCTGGTCGATTTCTTTGGTGCCGACCATCACGGCTATATTCCTCGTTTAAAGGCATCCATGGCCGCTATGGGAAATGACCCGGATAAACTGGATGTGGATATCATTCAGATGGTTCGTCTGGTCCGCAACGGGGAAGAAGTCAAGATGTCCAAGCGTTTAGGAAATGCCTGGACGATCATGGACCTCGTCGATCTGGTTGGCGTGGACGCAGCCCGCTACATTTTCAGCAGCAGAGCCCTCGACAGTCATCTCGACTTCGACCTGGATCTCGCCGTTGCTCAGTCCAACGAAAACCCGGTTTACTATGCGCAGTACGCGCATGCACGAATCTGTTCGATTCTGAAAGCCGCTCAGAGTGAAAACTATCCGACCGTACAGTCTTATGAAGGCCTCGTTCACGAGAAGGAAATTGATCTTCTCAAAACTCTGGCTCAGTATCCGAACGTCATCGAACAGACCGCTCGCACCCGACAGGTTCACAAGATTTCGCATTATATTCAGAACCTCGCTTCGAAGTTCCACAGCTTTTATTCCGCATGCAAAGTCAACGACCCGTCTAACCCCGAACTCAGCGCTCAGCGTCTTGGTCTGCTGCAGGCAACCCGCATTGTGCTGGCCGACGCTCTGAGTCTGATTGGTGTATCCGCACCTGAATCCATGTAATTTGTGATCACGAGGAGATAATCGTATGAAAAAATCTATGATCGATAACGCGTTCGACATTTTAACCGATGAAAAGAAGCCCATGCAGTTCATGGACCTCTGGCACATCGTAGAAGAGAGAATGGGATTTACCCCTTCTCAGGCCGATGACAACATCGCACAGTTTTACAGCGACCTGTCCATTGACGGCCGCTTCGCTTCCCTGCCGAAAAACACATGGGACCTGCGTACGCGTCAGACCGTAGCATCGACGGTTGTGGATACAGATTCGCTCAGCGTTGAGGACGAAGAAGACTTCGTTCCGGCTGACGATGACGAAACAGAAGAAGAAGTCGTCGAAGAAACAGAATCGGAAGAAGAATAGTCTTCTCGAACTCTTCCGACCTTCGCCTGCCGACAAGAGTAAATCAGACCGGCATTCGAAGAAAACATACAGATCAGATAAATAAACGGAGCTGCTCTTCCACCTGAGAAGAACAGCTCCGTTCTTTATGTTTCCTGTTTTAATAAGCAAAGCCGGTGCGGCTTTCTGTAAGAGCCTCCGGTTTTTGCGGATCTATCTGGCTGCCGATTCTAAGATCGAGTTGGCTTCGTCTGCGTCTTTTGGAAAGCTCTTCTCGCCGCTGTCGGTAAGAATGTCGCTGCGGTCGGTGAGCAGATCGGTCGGTTCTACGGTGACTTCAATCGTATAGCCGTCTACTTTTCCGGAAAGCCGGAGAATATCGGTCAGCGCGGATTTGGCGTTGCTTTCCGCGGCTTCAATGGCTCCGTTGGAAAGCATTTCTTCTTCCTGCTTTGACTTTTCCACTTCAAGATTGTCATAGATTTCTTCAGCGGTCAGCGGATTGAAGATGTTGTTGCTCGCGTCATACACTTCGATCGATCCTGGATCGATTTCGTTGGAAAGAATCTGAATGGCCGGGCAGTGCACATGAATGATTTTGTTTTCTTCGTCCGTGTCGACTTCAATCTTCTTTCCGTTGATGCCAAGCAGGGCTTTTCCCTGGAACGTATAGAGCAGCCGTTTTCCGGTAAAGGGGATGTTCCATTCCTGAAACTGCTTGGCCCCTTCAATTTTTCCAATGCCGGTGTAGTAGTTGTAGCAGGTCACAATGTCGTTGGACTCTGCGAAAACATTGGAAAGGGTTGTCGACTTCTGCTCGTACCGGTCTGTAACCTGAAAAAATTTCGTAAGGCCGACGCCTGCGACCAGTCCGACAGCCAGAATGACCAGCATGAGAACGGCGTTAAAACTGAGAGAATGCTTTTTCCGCTTGCGGGGCATTTTCCCTGCGGAGTTCTCGTTCGTACTTCTGGTACGTGCGGATTCGGCACCGCTTTTTTCCCGATTCGAAGAATTGTTTTTTACTGGATCTGACATATCTGCTTTCGCCTCCTTAACTGTCTGTCTCTATAAAATTGAGGGATGCAGGGAAACAGGAATTGTAAGATATGAGAAAAATGGGCGCCTGTTCTTTGCCTGCAGCGTTTTGCATCTTCCAAGCAGGTGAATGCGTAGTTATTATACTTGAAAAGAAAATGTAACGCTTTAGGAAAAAATTAAGAAAAATAAGCAAATTCTGAGCACAAACCGAGAAAATGACGATAACTAAATCGTATTTTAATAGATTAAATTTTGAAAGCGGTGACAAAAACCGCAAGGATTATGGCCTAAAAGTCCGCTTTGTTTGCGAATAAAAAGCCTCCTGTACAAGGATAGTCTCCTGCGGTTTGCCTCTCGGCGGCAAATCTCGTATATTTTCCTGACCGGCCGGCTCTGGAAAAACGGGCTTTGTTCTCCGTCAGGGGCCCAGATTGCCCGGCCTAATCCGGATGGGTATACTGAATTTATGAATAAAGACTCTTTTAAAAACGAACTGGCTGCCAAAGGACTGAATCTGTCCGCAGAACAGCTCGGTCAATTTGAAACGTATCTTCACCTGATTCAGGAGTGGAATCAGAAAATGAATCTGACCGCCATTACCGATGACAGTGAAATCTGGCAGAAGCATTTTTACGACTCCGTTGTCCCGTTTTTACATACATCGTTCCAGACGCTCTGCGACGTCGGTTCCGGTGCCGGCTTCCCCGGCATTCCTTTAGCCATTGCCTGGCCGAATCGTTCTTTTGTTTTAGTGGAACCGCTCGCCAAGCGCTGCCGTTTTCTGAATGAAGTCAAAAACCAGCTTCATCTGGATAACGTAGAAATCGTCAACGCGCGGGCCGAAGACTTTGTGAAGGAGCATCGCGAACAGTTTGACGCGGTTTCGGCACGTGCCGTCGCGCGTCTTTCGATTCTGCTCGAGCTCTGCGTCCCGCTGGTGAACGATTCCGGTACCTTTATCGCGCTCAAAGGCGCAAATGGAAAAGAAGAGCTCAAAAATGCGGCTCCGGCTTTAAAGGCGCTGCCGGTTGTGCTCGACCATGAAGAAGAATTTGAACTGGGCAACGATGAAGGAACCCGCATCAATTTTTATTTTAAAAAGACGGGAGAAGTTCCCGCAAAATATCCCCGTCCGTACGGAACGATTAAGAAAAAACCGCTCGAGGTGACGAATGGCTAAAATTATCGCAATTTCCAATCAGAAAGGCGGTGTCGGAAAAACGACGACCGCCATCAATCTGTCCAGCGCCCTGTCCTATCTGGGCTTGGACGTCCTGCTGGTGGATTTCGATTCGCAGGGAAACGCCTCGCAGGGGCTCAATGCGGTGAAGTCCAATCAGCAGCCGACCATTTACAACGTCCTGCTTGAAGAATATCCCGTTCGCGATGCGATCGTGCATGGCGAAAAGACGAATATCGATATCCTTCCGGCCAACATTTCGCTGGCCGGTGCCGATCTGGTCATGGATCGACTGAAAACCGGAAAGGAACAGCTGCTGAAAAACGTTCTGGATCCGCTGCGCGACGACTACGATTTCATCATCATCGACTGTCCGCCTTCACTCGGCCTTCTCAATACGAACGCCCTGACGGCGGCCGACAGCGTTCTGATTCCGGTACAGTGCGAATACTACGCGCTGGAAGGTGTGACGCAGCTGCTGCTGACGATCCGCCTGGTTCAGAAGACCAGCAACCCCAATCTGAGCATTGAAGGCATTCTGATGACGATGTTTGACTACCGTACCCGCCTTTCGGTCGATGTTTCTCAGGAAGTTCGCCAGACGTTCGGCCGTCTGGTCTATCAGAATTCCATTCCCCGCAACGTTAAGCTTTCCGAAGCGCCCAGCCGTGGCGTATCCATTTTCGAATACGATACAAAGTGCAAGGGGGCCAAAGCCTATGCGGCTCTGACCCGCGAAATGCTGCACATTGAAGAGGTAGATGAAGCATGAGTAAAGACAGCAGTCATCTCGGCAAAGGCCTCTCTTCGATTTTCGGCGGCGATATCACACAGATGCTCGACGACATCCAGAACGGACAGAATCAGCCGGCCGCCCAGGTCAGCGAACCGCTCCGCCTTCCGCTCAGTCAGATTCGCCCCAATCCATATCAGCCGCGAAAAGTCTTTGATCAGACCGCGCTCGAAGAACTGGCTGCTTCCATTGCCGAACACGGCGTTTTCACGCCGGTTCTGGTCAAGAAAAGCATTTCGGGCTACGAACTGATCGCCGGTGAACGCCGTTTGCGCGCCAGCCGTCTGGCCAATCAGGAGACGATTCCGGCCATTATTGTGGATTTCGATGATCAGCAGATGATGGAAATTTCGCTGCTGGAAAACATTCAGCGCGAAAACCTGAATGTCATTGAAGAAGCCAAAGCCTATGATCAGCTGATCAAAAGTCTGCATTACACCCAGGAACAGCTGGCTGCCCGTGTCGGCAAAAGCCGTGAACATATTGCCAATCTGCTGCGTCTGCTTAAACTCCCGGACGAAGTGTCTCAGATGGTCGTCGACAAAAAGCTGTCCATGGGTCATGTCCGCGCCCTCCTTCCCTTAAAGGAAAAAAGCAAAATGACCCGGCTCGCGCACGATGCGTTTGAACAGGGCTGGTCCGTTCGTACGATGGAATCCAAAGTCCGTCAGGTCATCGAGCAGAAAGACGCTCACGAAAGAAAAAATGCGGATCTGGATCCAGACGGGGAAGAAACAAAAGAAGAAAAAGAGAAAGCCCACAAGGAAAGTCTCTTTATTCAGGAAGCCGCAAATCAGCTGGAAGGCTACTTCCAGACTTCGGTAAAAATCCGCGCCCATTCCATTGATATTCATTTCGAAGACAATAACGATCTGACCCGGATTCTTGAACTTCTTTCGCTGACCGAAACCGAAGAAGAGTAATTCCCGAGAAAAATTGAAAACAAAAAACCAGAAAAGAAAGCTCTGACCGACTGGAAAACCTCCAGATCCGGTCAGAGCTTTCTCGTTTTCTTCCGTTTTCCCTTCTTTTTTACGACATGCGGGTAGAAATCTGTTTTCGACTGTGGTTAACTCGGTATGAACAGACAGAAAGGCCTGGTGAGAGGATGAATTCTATTTCCTGCAAAGTACGTTAATCCAAGCATGTTCCTGATCTGTTTTGTCATGGCCGGATGGCGCAATGACATTTTGTATCGGACTGTGCCTGGAAGCAGGAAACCATCCACTGTCCGGTCTAAATATTTGAATTGCCTGTTTTTTTTGAACAGGCAGACTATGAATTCTTTTTTATGACTTGCAAGACCGCGGGAGATTTCCTGCGGTCTTTTTGCGAGTTCGGAATGTTTCAAATTCGCCTGTGTAAAAGTTTAAGGAGGAATGCATATGTCTATGATTCAGATTCGTGATTTGACGTTCAGCTATGAAAATGGGGCTGAACCGGTATTTGAACATTTCAATGCGGATCTTGATCCCCGCTGGAACCTGGCGCTTTGTGCACGAAACGGCCGGGGAAAAACGACACTGTTGAGACTTTTGCTGGGAGAACTGCAGGGATCCGGTACCATTTCTTCCCCCGTGGAATTTGCGTACTTTCCGTGTCCAGTATCGGAAGAAGAACAGCTGGTCGCGGATGTGCTGCAGGAAATTGCCCCGCAGCCACAGCAGTGGGAATTTGTCCGGGAGCTGAATGCCCTCAAGCTGGATGAAGATATTTTGTGGAGGATTTACTCGACCCTTTCCTATGGCGAGAAAACAAAAGTACAGCTTGCGGCTCTCTTTTTAAACGAAGGAAAGTGTCTTCTGATTGATGAACCGGCCAACCACCTGGATACCGTCGGCCGTCAGGTTCTTTCTGCCTATCTGCACGATAAGCATGGCTTTATTCTGGTCAGTCATGACCGTGTACTGCTCGATGGCTGTACGGATCATGTGCTGGCCATCAACCGGTCGAGCGTAGAACTGGTCAAAGGAAGCTATTCAAGCTGGAAATCCGATTTCATCAGCCGGCAGAATACGGAAGATGCCCGCAACACCCGTCTGAAAAAAGAAATTTCCGCCATGCAGAAAAGCAGTCGGCAAAGCGCCGACTGGTCAGGTCGCATTGAAGCGTCCAAATACGGAAACGCTCCAGTTGACCGCGGCTTTATCGGTCATCGGGCAGCCAAGATGATGAAGCGTTCGAAATCGATTGAACGCCGCCGCCAGAAAGCCATCGAAGAAAAATCCGCTCTGCTTCAGGATTTTGAAGAGAGCGAATCGCTTCGTCTTTCGCCAAGGAACGATTTGCATGGCACCCTGATTTCGGCGCATGATGTGGTCTGCTTTTATGATTCCCGACCCGTCAACAAGCCGGTCAGCTTTCCCCTTCATGAAGGCGACCGCATTGTACTCGACGGCTCGAACGGTTCAGGCAAATCTACCCTTCTCAAACTGATCCGCGAAGGAGGAGTTACGTATACGGGCGAGCTGTTCAGTCCTTCTCGTCTGATCATTTCCTGGGTTCCGCAGGATTCTTCCTTTTTAAAGGGAACGCTGCGCGAATTTGCGGAAGAATCGAAAATTGACGAAAGTCTGTTTAAGTCCATCCTGCGCAAGCTCGGATTTGACCGGACTCAGTTTGAAGTACGCATGGAAGATTTCTCAGCGGGGCAGAAGAAGAAAGTGCTGATTGCCCGCAGTCTGTGCGAAAGCGCGCATCTCTACATATGGGATGAACCGCTCAACTATATCGATATTGAATCGCGCGAGCAGATCGAAGCGCTGATTCAGGAATATCACCCAGCGATGCTGCTGGTTGAACACGATCTGGCTTTCCAGCATGCGGTTGCTGATGAAATTGTTCCGGTTGAAAAGCGGATCGCAGGACCAAAGAACAGGACTGATTTTGAATAACCGAAAATCGATTCCTGGAAAGCAAACCGGCTGGCGCATTTTGAAGCTGCGTCAGCTGGTTTTGTTTGATACGGAATGCGAACATCCGGAAGTTTCCGGCTTCAGGACAACAAGAACTGATTCCTTAATTGCTAGCCTGAAAATTACGGAAAACTCAGATTCCGGGATCGCCAGTATGGCGCCAGCGGTTCAGTAAAAAGCGGATGCGCAAAATCGTTTTATCCATGCCGTGTTCGGCCAGATAGGTCAGAAGATATCGGATCTGGCGTTCGGTGTCGGGATGAAAAACTGTGCTGGAAAGATTGTTTTCAAAATACTGCAGGGGACTGTCGTCTCGATACTTATCCTTGAGATACGTCTGGGAAGCGGCTGCGCGATCGCAGAACATCTCGACAACGTAGTTAAATTCCATCGCGCGAGGAACCATTCCGTGCGGTCCGTTATCCATCCAGAATTCCCAGTGATGCGGATTTCTTCCCTTGTGATGGAGCCAGGAAAAGGAATAGCCTTCTGTTTCCTTCTGGGCATTGATTGGGGAGCGGTAGCCCTGGTAATAGCGAAAGCCGGTTTTGAGTTCGACGGGAGTGTATTTGGACAGATCATGAAGCAGGCCCTGTTTATACAGGCCGCAGCGAAAACACAGTTCCATGACCCGAAGCTTATGATCGTTAATGGTAAGCAGATGACCTTTGATTTTTTCAAGCTGGTTCATAGTTTCATACTAGTGATCTGTCGGCGCGCGCGCAAACAGATCCTGATTCTCCAGTTCAAACCTGAGATCGAAATAATTACTTGCGTTCCAGAAAAATGGACTCTGTGCAGGCAAAGCCATATACAGAGTCTGGAAAGTTTGAAGATCTGAAAATTAAGCCAGTTCCTTTCTGGCTGCATCCAGAGCAGAGGCAATAACACCGTCCATGTCGTAGTAACGGTATTCGCCAAGACGGCCGCCAAAAAGAACATTCTTGCGCGTATTCGCCAGTTCTTTGTAGCGGGCATAGAGCGTACCGTTCTTTTCATCATTGATGGGGTAGTACGGTTCATCACCTGGCTTCCATTCGCTGGAATACTCGCGGGCGATGATGGTGCAATCGCTGCCGAGATCTTCGAAATGCTTGAATTCGAGAATGCGGGTAAAAGGCGTTTCGCGATCGGTGTAGTTCACAACCGAAGTTCCCTGAAAATCCGGTTCATCGAGCGTTTCCATTTCAAAACGGACGGAACGGTATTCGAGATGGCCGAGGGAATAATCGAAAAATTCATCAATCGCACCGGTGTAAACAATCCGATCGGCAAGCGCGTCCCATTTTTCACGGGCCTTCAGATAATCGGTATTCGTGAGCACGTCCACGCCTTCGAGCATGCGTCCGACAAGATCGGTATAGCCGCCCTGCGGAATGCCCTGATAGAGCGCATTGAAATATCTGTTGTCATACGTCAGACGTACCGGAAGACGGCGGATGATAAAGGGCGGCAGATCTTTGCAGTCGCGACCCCACTGTTTTTCCGTGTAGCCTTTTACGAGTTTTTCAAAGACATCGCGTCCGACCAGAGAAATCGCCTGCTCTTCCAGGTTTTTCGGTTCGCCGGTGATTTCCTGACGCTGCTTTTCGATCATGGCTCTGGCTTCCTTCGGGGTGCGGACGTCCCACATTTTATTGAAGGTATACATATTGAAAGGCAGGGAATACATCTCGCCTTTAAAGTTGGCGATGACGCTGTGGGTGTAGCGGCTGAAGCGGGCAAAGCGATTGATGTAGTTCCAGACTTCTTCATTGTCCGTATGGAAAATGTGTGCACCGTATTCGTGGACATGAATGTTATGGTCAAGACGGGTATACACGTTTCCGGCAATATGAGGACGACGTTCGAGAACGAGAACCTTCTTGCCGGCATCGTAAGCCTGGCGGGCAAATACAGCACCGTACAGGCCGGCGCCGACAATCAGATAGTCATAATGGGAATGCGATAACGGGTTCATGAATACTCTCCTTATATTTGACTGCCGCCTTCTTCATGGAAAATAAAGAAGCAGGGCAGGGAATAAACCGGTTAGACAGAAGGGTCTGCGCTTAATGGAGCGGAAGAAATTCTGTATGAACTGGACATTCATTATGTCCGGTATGTCTTTCCAATTGTCGCATATTGCCATTCGAATCACATCTGACACCAACTGACCGGCTGTGTTTTTTTCACGCAGGTTTTCTATACAAACCGAAAAAAACGGGATAAATACGGCATAATGACGGAAAAAAAGAGAAATTGTTTTCCGGGTTGCGATGGAAATTGGGGATTGCTATAATGCATAGGCACTTACTTTAAATCAGCACCTGATTTAAGGCGGAAGGAGGATATGGCGATGAAAAAGGGAATCCATCCTAATTACCATACCGTAACTGTTGTATGCTCTTCCTGCGGTAACACATTCGAAAGCGGCTCCACCATCAAAGGTGACACCCTTCGCGTAGATACCTGCAGCAACTGCCATCCGTTCTACACAGGCCGTCAGCGTTTCGCGGCTGCCCAGGGACGTATTGAAAAGTTCAACAGAAAATACGGACGCAACGACAAGAAATAAGCTTAACGCTGTTTCAGGATCATTTTGCACACAAGGCGCTCATAACGAGCGCTTTTTTATTATGTGTCGATGAAGTTTAGCGCGGTTCTTTTTCCGTTTTTCTTTTGTCTGTGCTTTCTTTTGCCTGCGTTTTCTTTGGTCTTTGTTCTCGTCTTTATTCGGATGACTTTCTTTCGTATATCCAGACAGCAGGAGATCCAGTCCTCGGACGGACCGTTCGACTGGCAGTACTGGAAAAGGCGGAAACAGAATATGGAAAATGACCCATTCAAAAATCAGACGACGCATTCCGCTCAGCGGATTTCAAAGAAGGAAGAAAGTCCCAGACGGGAATGTCTGCGCTGCCACAACCGGGATCCGAAGCTTTTCTTTTTCCATGACGGTTTCTGGTACTGCCGCAAATGTCTGGATTTTGGCGCGCTGAAAGCCGGACAGAAACCACAGGCGCCCAGTCTGTCCCATCGTGTGTGGAAAGGAAAGCCGGTTCTGGAATTTGAACTGACGCCGCTGCAGAAAGAAGCATCCGCCCGATCGCTTTCCATTTTGCAGAGCCATCGGGATCTGCTCGTGTACGCGGCAGCTGGATGCGGAAAAACGGAACTGACGCTTGAAAGCATCTGCGCGTATCTGGCCCAGGGCAAGAAAGTGTGCTTTGCGATTTCCCGCCGTCAGGTGGTGATGGAAATCGCCGAACGGCTTCGCAAAAACTTTCCAGAGCTGCACATCGTTCAGATCTGCGAGGGCTTTACCGATGAAACGGACGGCGATCTGATCGTGTGCACGACGCATCAGCTTTATCGTTTCCCCTACAGCTTCGATCTGCTCATTCTGGATGAACTCGACGCGTTTCCGTATGCAGGAAACGAAGTGCTGGAAGCGATCGCCCTCCAAAGCTGTATCGGGCAGCGCATGCTGCTGTCAGCCACACCGGACGCGAAAAGTCTGGAAGCCATCGAACGGGGTGAGATGGAAATGGTCAATCTCTTCTTGCGGCCCCATCGTCATCCGCTTTGCGTTCCTGTCGTGAAACGAGGATCGAAGCTGAAGCAGGTGCTGATTTTAATCGCGTACTGCCGCCGGTACATTCAAAACGGCAAGCAGGTTCTGCTTTTTGTCCCCCGTATTGCGGATACCCGCTGGATGAAGCCGGTCATCCGTCTGTTTTTTCCCTGCTCTGTTATTCATTCCAAAACGAAAAACAAAGATGAAGTCATGGCTGAATTTCATGCCCGAAAGACGATGGTTCTCATATGTACAACTCTTCTCGAACGGGGAATCACCGTTCCCTCCGTCCAGGTCGCGGTGTACCGGGCCGATCATCCGGTGTTCACCAGCGCCTCTCTGATTCAGATCTTCGGGCGCGCCGGGAGAAGCTTCAAAGATCCCTCCGGCGAAGGAATCGCCTTAATCGAATCGCCCTCCAGAGCGCTCGATGCCTGCATTCGCCAGCTGCGCTACATGAATTCTGTCTCTGGTGCGGATCAGAATTTTCCGGCTGCGAAACGCTCCCGTTTCTTTTAAGAGGACCGGATGCGCTCTGCCCGCAGTGCGCGGCTTTACGGGAAACGGCCAATATCGATATCCGTAAAAAAGGGCGCCGTCTGCGCATTTTGTACTATCGAAACAGCGAATGCGACCGCATTCTGCGAAGAATTTTGCAAAACGGCGATCTGGAAGCCGCCTCCGGTTTTCTCGATGGCCACGAAGACGAACTTTCTGCGCTTTGCCGGCGTCCGGTTCGCGTGGCTGAGGCAGAAGCGTGTTCCACGCAGGTTTTTGAAGCGTTTTTTGGACGGCGCGCGCTGTTGTGGCAGAACCGGCTGGCGCAAAAGCGCCGGTTAAAGACAGGCCGACGAAAGCGGCCTTCGACTTTCTATACAGCCTTAAGCTATACGGGACTTTCGTATGCGCAAATCGAGGAAATCCTCGAAGATAACGACTGCCGGGAAATCTGGATCCTGATGCAGAAGAAAGAAGATGCCGACCGAAAGCATCTGAAGCGCTGTCTTAAAAGGTGAAGGGAAAAAGACAGGATGACAGATCGAGCAGCGGGATAAACGATCAATCGGAGCATCCGCTCAATAGCGCATCCGACAGGACTCAGAAGTGGCGATCGTACAGAAAAGCCGGACGCAGATCCGGCTTTTTTGACGGGCAGGCGTAAACAAAATGCAAAAAGGAAATGATAATACGATCGTCTGTACTTCGTCTTTAATCGGTTTTTCATCCAAATCGGGCATCGTTTCTATCCGTTTTTCCGAGATTTATGCAGGGGGAAGGCAAATGTTAGCAGAACTTTTAGAGAAGCCGAAGAAAGAATCAGGCATTATAAAGAAAGCCTCTGCCGCCAAAATCCGGGTCGATATTCTAAAAGAAAGCGAATAACCCACAATGATTTTTCTTTAGGGTTGAACGGCAGGATAAAGGCGCAAATTCAGTACAATAAACTAAAAGGGGTACCTGTATACAGAGTCAGGAGAGCGCGAAAGCCTTTCCGTATTTCGAACACATCGATTTCATAGAAGATACAGAACAAAGGCGTGCAGACCGGCTGTCGGATCATGCACCCGGAATATAAAGGGGGGTTTTTCAATGAGCGATCAGAACCGTGATGATAATTTTGATTCCCTGCTGGATTCATTGAGCGGAAACGAAGAAATTGAAAAAAAGATGGATGATTTTGCGCGGAACAAAGAACGGATTGAACGCATTCAGCGGGCAAGAGAAACATCGGAACAGTTCCAGCAGACGTATTCGTCGGCCGCACGCAATAAAGCGCGTTCGGAAAACGAAGCGGCGAAAAATGGAACGCCCCAGGTGATCTATACAGAAAAGCCTGGCAGTGCGCCAAACGGATCCGATTCGTTTTTTGCGTCCAAAGAAGAAACCGCCCCTTCGGCGGAAGACCAGTATGCCCAGAATGCGGGGATGACCCGCGAGTTTGGCGCGCCGCAGAGCGCTCCGGCTCAGCCGGGCGAGCAGACGCGCGTGTTTAACGGCGCTGCGCCGGCAGAAGAAGACGAAATCGGTCAGACCAAACCGGTAACGATGCACAGCGATGAAATCGCCGGTCTGCTGGAAAAAGATGAACCGCTCCTTCACCGGGAATACGTACGCGAGGACGAAGACGACGATTACGACGACTATGACGATTCGTACGACGACGAAGAGGACGATTATGACGACTACGATGAAGAAGACCGTCATGTAAGAGTCCGTCACCACGATTCCCGCGGCTCTTCGCGTCCGGCGCCTTCCCGCTCTTCGCATTCACGTAAAAAATCGAAAAACAATATGAGGACCGTCGGCATTATTGCTGGTATCGCGCTGGCGATCGCTGTGGTTTCGGTCGGCGGCTACATGGCGGTTCATTTCATGAACTCCGGCGCGCAGACCCAGACCAGCAAAGGCTACAACGACCTCCTTAGCTGGGCAGAAAGCTTTAACGGCCTTACCGATGACAACAAGCAGCAGGTTCTGGATTTCCGTTCCGTGTATGACAAGCTTTCCGAAGATGAAAAGCGAAAAATCAATGAACAGCTGCTGGCGAGAACGTCCAAGACGTTTGATGAACTGCTTGCTGAAGCCGGCGCTCAGCAGAAGCCTTCTTCTTCCAACTCCGATGTGAAAAACGCGGAACGAAAAGCGGAACTCCGCGATGAAATCGAGTCGCTCAGCGGCGACGTGGCGGTTCTGCAGGGCAAGCTGGACGGTATCAATAAGCGAAAGAACGATGCGGAAAACACGTACAACTCCAAAAAGAATGCGTACGATCAGGCAGTTCAGGCCACAAACACAGCCCAGAGCAAAGTCAATCAGATTCAGGACGATCTGAACAGCTATCCAAGCGCGGACAGTATTCGTGCTCAGATCAAGGATCTCCAGGATCAGATCAACGCCATTAATGCCGGCGACGGATCGGATACTGGCGGTTCAGGTGCGGACAAAGAGCAGCTGCAGTCGCAGATCAACAGCCTTCAGAAAGATCTCGACAGCGTCAATTCGCTCAACAGCCAGCTTTCTTCCGCGACCAATACGCTGATCGATGCCCAGCGCTCCGAATCGGATGCGAAGTCCGCAATGGATTCGGCCTACAACGACTGGCAGGCGATTGTGGCAGAAGCCTCCCCGGTAGAAACCGAAATCAATAACAAGAACAACAAGATCAACGAGCTGCAGAGCGAATACGATTCCATTGATTAATGCGATCGGTTCGGACGGAAAAAGAAAGTCCGTCGGATCGGCTCCAGAACCGTTTGAAAAGCCGGAAAAAGCGAAATTGTCATCGCTTTTCCGGCTTTTTCCATGCCGGCATGCCGCAGACATGGTCCTTTTGAAGACGCTTTGAGGAGAATCTGCTGTTTTATCAAAAGCCATTTTTGATTTTGTCTAAAAACCCTGAACAAAGAGGAGGAATGTCGGGGATGTGTTAGAATACCTGCGAAAGGTGGTCCCATGACAAAACGGAATGCGATTATTCTGGCTGCCGGCAAAGGAACCCGGATGAAGTCGGAAAAAAACAAAGTAATGCATGATCTGATTGACCGACCGATTCTGGCTTATCCTCTTGGCGCGCTGAAAAAAGCAGGCGCAGAGAGGATTGTCATTGTTGCCGGCTATCAGGCACAGTCCTTAATGGACGCTTTCCCCGAAGAAGAGTTTGCGCTGCAGAAGGAGCAGCTCGGAACCGGACATGCGGTCATGCAGGTTTCGGCCCTCAAGGACGAAGACGGCTATACGCTCGTCATGAATGGAGATGTCCCCTGTCTCCAGCCGGAAACCCTCGAAATGCTTTATGACCAAGCACAGGGAAAGGCTCTTGTTCTTCTGAGTGCCATACTGGAAGAGGGCGGAAATTACGGAAGAGTTGTCCGCGATGAAACCGGTGCGGTAAAAGAGATCGTCGAAGCTCGCGACTGCACTCCCGAGCAGAAAGAAATCCGAGAGATCAACGCGGGCGTTTACTGCTTTAACAACCGAGATCTTTTTGATGCGCTCAGCGAGCTGACAACCGATAATGCCCAGAATGAATACTATCTGACGGATCTGGTTCGAATTCTCAATGAAAAAGGCAAGCACGTGGATGCCATTGCCGCTTCGGATCCGGATGAGATGGCGGGCATTAATACCGTCAGCGAACTGTACGATGTATATCGCTGGATGAAAGACAGAATTAACCGCAGACATATGTTAGCCGGCGTGCAAATTGTAGATCCGCAGCGAACGGTTATCGGCCAGGATGTGAAAATCGGTCACGATACCGTGATTTATCCGGATACGGAAATCCTTGGCAAAACGGCGCTGGGCAATTATGTCGAAATTTTCCCCCAGACCTGGATTAAAGACAGTGTCATCGGTGATGGTGTCCGCCTGCAGATGTGCAAAGTCCAGAACGAAATGATTTCAAATGCCCTGGATGAGGAACCCGCAGGAAATGAGGAAGGAACAGGTACGCAAGCATGTTAAACAAAGATGAGCTTAAAAATTCAACCGTTGTATTCGCGCTGACCAGCAGCCGCGATCTGGCCAGAGAAATCTGTGAGATTCTTGAAATCCCCCTTGGAAAATGTGATGTTCATCATTTTGCTGATGGAGAAATTCTTGTTGAACTCGGTGAGTCTGTACGTGGAAAAGACGTATTCTTTGTACAGAGTACCAATCGCCCGGTAAACGCCAATCTTATGGAGCTTCTGATCGGTATCGATGCCTGCAAGCGTGCTTCGGCTCGTTCCATCAACTGTGTTATTCCGTATTTTGGCTACGCCAGACAGGACCGCAAGGCGAAACCGCGTCAGCCGATTACAGCCAAACTGGTGGCTTCGCTTCTTGAACGCGCCGGTGCAAACCGCGTGATCACCATGGATCTCCATGCTGCCCAGATTCAGGGCTATTTCGATATTCCGGCAGATGACATCAATACGCTGTCTCTGATCAGTGAATACCTCAAACACAAACCAGGTCTGAACATCGAAGATGTTGTCGTTGTTTCTCCTGACCACGGCGGAACCGTTCGTGCCCGTCGTCTGGCTGACCGCCTCGGCGCTCCGGTTGCCATCATTGACAAGCGTCGTCCAAAACCAAACGTTGCGGTTGCCATGAACCTGCTTGGTGAAGTTGACGGAAAAGTTGCAGTTGTCATCGATGATATGGTCGATACCGCCGGCACACTGACCAGCGGCATCAACATGCTTTACGAAAAAGGCGCGAAAGAAGTTATCGCAGCCTGCGCACACGGCGTACTTTCCGGACCGGCGATTGAACGTCTGAAAAACTCCGGCCTGAGTGAATTCATCGTTACGAACACCATCGATCAGACTGAAAACGCAAAACTGTACGATGAAATGGTAGTTCTTTCCGTTGCTCCGCTTGCAGCTGCTGCCATCGAAGCGGTTGAGCTCAACGAATCGCTGTCCTACGCGCTGCAGACAGCTCTCGTTCACGAAGACGACAACCGTCACTAATTCCAAATCGAATTGGAAACGCTCGTCTGGGATTTCTGGAACTCTCCAGTCTTCCGCGGGATATAAATCGACAAAAAGAAAACCGCCGTCAGGCGGTTTTTTGTTTCCAGAATTTACGATCGAATCCGCTGTCGGCTGCGGTCGGCTTCTGATGGTCGATTCGCGGGAATGCATTCTGTGGAATGCGTTTATTCGGATCCGTTTTGAAAAAGAGACAGGAAGTTGGCGCGGATCTGTCGGGCCAGATCATCGGAATCCATTTCTTTTAACTCAGCCATTTTTTCAAGCGTCGCTTTGACATAGGCAGGCTGATTTCGCTTGCCGCGATACGGAACCGGGGCGAGATACGGCGAATCGGTTTCGCTTAAAATTCTTTCGGGCGGACAGGCGATGACATTGGCAGGCCCCTGTTTATTGTTTTTAAAGGTGATGGGTCCCGCAAAGGAAATCATGGAATCCAGTTTGAGGGCTTCTCTCATGGTTTCCGTTGAACCGGAATAGCAGTGGAAGATGATCGGCGTACGGGCATGGGCTTTAAGAATATCCAGGGAATCCTTTGCGGCGTCCCGCATATGTATGGAAACCGGAAGCCCCGTTTCGGCCGCGATATCGAGCTGAGCTTTGAAGAGGGCCTTCTGTTCTTCTTTAAACGACATGTCCCAGTAATAGTCCAGGCCGATTTCGCCCAGAACATCCATATTGCCGCAGGCGGCTTCTTTTCTCAGCTCTTCGAGATCTTCTTCTGTGATCTCTCTGGCGTCTTCAGGGAAAAAGCCCCAGGCGACTTTCAGATTTTCGGGATACTGTTTTTTCAGCGCAAGCGCCCGGTCGTATTCCTTACGGTTCGTGCACATGATCATCATCAGATCTACGCCCTGTTCCAGGGCGCTTTCGATCAGCGGCACCGCGTTTTCGTACAGTTCGTCACACGTAAGATGGCAATGCGTATCGGTGATCATGCTACTTGCTTACTTTCTTATAGCCGAGCGATTCAATGATGTCTTCCATGGCTTCGCGCGTATCGTCGCGGTTGAGTGCGAATTCGATCTGCGCCTGGAGGAAGCCTTTGCGATCGCCGACGTCATAGCGTCTGCCGTCGAACTGGCAGGCGTAGACGGTATCTTCCTTGGCCAGACGGTCAATGGCATCGGTCAGCTGGATTTCGTTGCCTTTGCCGGCTGCCTGGGTTTCGAGCTTTTCGAAAATGTCCGGTCCAAGAACGTAGCGGCCAAGAATGGCCATGTTGCTTGGCGCGTCTTCCTGCGCGGGCTTTTCAACGAACGTGGAAACGGTCATCAGGCCGTCTTCGATTTTTTCCAGCGGGTCGATAATGCCGTACTTGGAGACATTTTCTTCAGCGACTGGCTGAACGCCGACAACGCTGCATCCGGTCGTTTCATACACGTCCATGAGCTGGCGAATGGAGCCTGGTCCACCGGCATTGATGACGATGTCATCGCCGAGCAGAACGGCGAACGGTTCATTGCCGACAAAGCTCTTGGCACAGAGAATGGCGTGGCCAAGACCTTTTGGCGTTTTCTGACGAACCGATACGATGTTGACCATATCGGTAATTTTCTGGATCATTTCCAGATGTTCCAGATCGTTGCTGGCTTTGAGCTTTTCTTCCAGTTCAAAGGAGCGGTCAAAATGGTTTTCAATGCTCTGCTTGTAGGAATTGGTAATCAGGCAGATTTCTTCGATGCCGGAATTTACGGCCTCTTCAATAATGTACTGAATCGTGGGAATATCCACGATGGGAAGCATTTCCTTCGGGATGGCCTTGGTCGCCGGGAGAAAGCGCGTTCCAAAACCTGCTGCCGGAATGACCGCTTTGCGGACTTTATGTTTCATAGGTTCTCCTTTACCCGCATATCCTGCGGAGCGAAAGTGAAATATTCATAACGCTTACCTATTATTCTATCCGGAACGGATAGGGGCTTCAACCTTGCCCGGCGCAGGGGGAAATTGTCCGAAACCTCAGAGTGGGCACAAAAAAATCATAAAAGACTTGACAAAGGGTGAGCGAAAAGCTGTTTGCTATAATGAAAACGATACGAACAAGAATACAGACTCAGAGGGAAGGATGAGATAAACAATGGCAAAAATGGAAGAACGTCTCGACAGGCTTGCAGCGCGTCTGGATGAGATTAATGAAAAAATGATGGATCCAACGGTTGTCAGCGATCGCCGGCAGATGTCCAAACTTGGACGGGAAGCCAACGAACTGACACCGATTGTAGAAACCTATAACGAATACAAAGCAGCAGTTTCGGAACTGGAGGACGCCCGCGTGCTTCTCGAAGAACATGATAAGGAAATCCGGGAAATGGCCCAGATGGAAATCACGGAACTCGAACCGAAAATTGACGATTATATTGCTCGCCTCGAACTTCTGCTCGTTCCGACCGATCCGAACGATTCTCATAACGCATTCATGGAAATCCGCGGAGCAGCCGGCGGCGACGAAGCCAATATTTTCGCAGGTGACCTGTACCGCATGTACGCCAAGTACGCTGAAGGCAAAGGCTGGAAAGTCGAAGTGACGGATGCAGAAGAATCCGAAGCCGGCGGCTATTCCCTGATTGCTTTTAAAGTCAGCGGCCAGCATGCCTATGGCACTTTGAAATATGAGAGCGGATCGCACCGTGTACAGCGCGTTCCAAAGACTGAGTCGCAGGGACGCATTCAGACTTCGACCGCGACAGTTCTGTGCTATCCGGAAATTGATGAAGAAGATTTCGATATCGATATGAACGATCTGGAAATCGAGACCATGCGTGCGTCCGGAGCCGGCGGTCAGCACGTAAACAAAACGGACTCCGCTGTCCGCGTTATTCATAAGCCGACCGGCATCGTCGTTAAATGCCAGGACGGCCGTTCCCAGCATGAAAACCGTGCGACGGCTCTGGCAACGATCGCTGCACGTGTCAAAGAAGAACATCAGCGCGCCATCGACGAAAAGAACGAGGCAGAGCGCAAGACCAAAATCGGTACCGGCGATCGCGCGGAAAAAATTCGTACGTACAACTATCCGCAGAACCGTGTCACCGATCATCGCATCGGCTATACCGTAAACCAGCTCGACCGCATTATTGACGGCCGTCTGGAAGATCTGATGCAGGCGCTGCAGAAAGCGGACCAGCAGGCGAAGCTGGCTGGAGAATCGCTGTCATGATGCGTTACCGCGATCTTCTGAGCGAAGGCAAGGATCGCATGGTAGCGGCTGGTCAGTCCGATCAGGCGGCGATGCTTCTGCTCAACGAGCTCTGCCAGAAAAAGGACATCAATCTGTATATGGATATGGATGAAGAAGTCGATCCGGAAATTCAGACCGACTATCTTGAGGGGATTCACCGCATGGAAAAAGGCGAACCGCTCGGCTATGTCCTTGGCTATGAAAACTTTTATGGATACGACTTTACCGTCAATGAAAACGTGCTGATCCCCCGTCCGGAAACAGAAGAACTGACCGGGCAGGTTCTGATTCAGTGCGATGTGCTGTGCGAGCAGATTGAACACCCTGTTGTGTTTGATGTAGCCACCGGAAGCGGCGCCATCGGAATTACCCTTTCCCTGGAAAACGATCAGATCGACGTGTTCGCTTCCGATATTTCCCGGGAAGCCCTCGAAACGGCCTACGCCAACAATGAACGGTTAGGCGGTTCGGTTGTTTTTGTACAGGGCGATATGCTGGATCCGTTTATTTCCCGCAATATGCACTGTGACCTTCTGGTGTCTAATCCGCCTTATATTCCGAAAAATGAAAAAATGGATCACAGCGTTGTGGACTATGAACCGAACGTGGCGCTGTTTGGCGGCGAAGATGGCCTTTACTTTTACCGGAAGATTTTCCAGAAAGCGGATCAGGTGCTCAATCCGGGCGGCGTGATGTGCTTTGAAATGGGCTGGGACCAGGGCGATCGTCTGAAAACGCTGGCTGCCAAGTTCTTCCCGGAAGCGGAAGTAACAGTCCTTAAGGATATCAATGGAAAAGACAGAATTCTGATTGTTCAGATGGAGAAAGAAGGAACTAAACATGACCATGCGTAACGATCCGTGCTGGTGCGGAAGCGGAAAGAAATACAAAAAGTGTCATGAAGCGTTTGACCGGACACTGATGGACCTGAAGAAAAAAGGGTGCAAGGTGCCCACGCATAAAATGATCAAGTCCGAAGAAGATCTGAAGTGGATCCGTGAAGCGGCGAAAGTCAATAACGGCGCGCTCGACCTGGTGCAGTCCAAAATCAAGGCGGGCATGACGACCAACGAAATTGACAAGATGGTTCATGACTACACGATCGAGCACGGCGGCATTCCGGCCTGTCTGGGCTACGAAGGCTTTCCGAAAAGCTGCTGCACGTCGATTAACGATCAGGTTTGCCACGGCATTCCAGACGATACCGTTCTGGAAGACGGCGATATTGTCAACGTCGACTGCACGACGATCGTAAACGGCCATTATGCGGATGCATCGCGCATGTTCTGCATTGGCGAAGTCAGCCCGGCAGCCAAAAAGCTGGTGGATGTGACGAAAGAATGTCTGGAAGCAGGCATTGCGGCCGTGAAGCCGTGGGGACATCTTGGAGATGTCGGCGCAGCAATTCAGGAAATCGCGCACGCCAACGGCTATTCCGTCGTTCTGGACTACTGCGGTCACGGAGTCGGCAACGACTTCCATGAAGATCCGATGGTCCAGCATGTGGGAACACGCGGGACGGGCATCATTCTTGCACCGGGAATGGTGTTCACCATTGAACCGATGATCAATGAAGGCGTATGCAGTCTGTTCATCGACGCTGATAACGACTGGACCTCCTATACGGATGACGGCAAGCTCTCAGCACAATGGGAACATACGATTGCGGTTCACGATGACGGCGTGGAAATCATCGCCTGGTAAGCTTCAAAAACAGATTTTAGTTTTTCAATACGGCAGGATACTTTCAGAAAACGAAAGTATCCTGCTTTTTTACGAATCTGAGGATAGCAGCTACTCTCCGATCCGCACATGGCGACAGGGAATAGCCGTCCAAACGTGTCTTAAAAAATCAGAATCTTAAAAAGAAACGAATAGAGTGAAAAAAATCCATATAAAAATGGTGAATTGGATGAATTGAAATAGTAAACGCAACCATTGAACTGATAAAAACGAGCGTTCCATTTACTGTTTCAAAAATCTACTTTTCCTCTCAATTTCCTTTATCTAAGCCAGGAAACTGAGGGGATTTTTCTTTTACCAGGGCCGCGTTTCGCCTTTTCTGTGCTTCCATGCTAAAATTTTTGAGTTGGAAGGACTAAATGCAACCACGACAAAAAGAGCAGTTGATTAGTGTATTTTTTTGCTCCGATACTAAATGCAACTGCCAAATATGTGAATTAAGGTGTGTTCGTTCTCCTTCTTAACTCTAGTTATTGTTTAGCGAGTTAACAGATCTGGCTTCAAGTGGACAGAAGCCGGATCTATTTTTTTGATTCCTAGTTTTTCCAGAATTTCAGAAGATTTTTCCAGAAAGCGGAAACAATCGTACGGGGTATGACCGTGCAGACTTTTTAATCCATATGAGTTGATATGCGAGATGGCGATGTTCAGCTGCTCCTGACTGGTCAGTCCCAGCTTGACTAAATCAAAAATATGGCTGCCTCGGTTCTTCAGGAAAATTCTCCTTAAAAGAAGATGTTTGTTCTCAACGGAGGTTTTCTGGATGGACTGCATCGGATCGCAGTAAAACACTTTCACACCGAGTGCTTCGATTTCTTCGACTGCAGTAAATTCTGAACCGCGATCGGTCAGAATCACCGCGAACAGTCGTCGGAAAGTCTGGGCTCCAAGCTGATCGTGGAGAGTTTTAAGCCCTTCATACATCGCCTGAGCGGTCTTTTCTGTGTGGTAGACAGCGAGAAACAGATGGTGCGGATCGCGAAATAGAAAAGTCTGCATGAATGGCCCGTTGGTTACGTCGTTATAGACCGTATCCATTTCAACTACCGATACATTTGGGTGTGAAGCGAGGTGTTTCTGAAAATCCTCATAAGTTCGGCCTCGAACCACAGAATTGTCTTTCCGCTTTTTCGTTTTGATAGAGGGCTTGAATCGGATTTCTCGCTTTACCTTAAGGGGGAGATCGATATTTAAGACTCCCTGATCGGCTAATTCCCGGTGTTCGATCCAGGTATAGACAGTACGCTCCGTTACTGGGATCTCTGGGCAGCGCTGACAGATAGAGGAAAGAGACTGCCCGTTTTTAACTCCTTCACTGATGATGCGTTTCACATATTGGAATTCTTCACCGGTAAGGTTGATCCCAGTGCGTGATTCTCTAAGAGTTTCTTCGTACTCCTCCTGCGCCTGTTTCGCTTTGTAGAGGCGCTTTTCGAGTTTGCATCGCCGAGGCCGATGGGCTTTAGGACATCCGTTGCACAATCCTTTTTTGTCTCTGAATTCGCGAGGAATCGGCTTTCGCTTTTTACATGGAGATTTACAAATCCCGTTGTCAGGGCTGCATTCATGAATACAGACGCAATCCCAGATGACAGCTTTACCGTTGGAATCAGATTCCTTAAGACACGGCTGAAAGGAAATGTGCGTTTTGACTTCGCGGCTGACGGTGCTTTTAGACTTGTCGATCTGTCGGGCGATTTCAGGCATAGAAAGCCCCTGGTCCAGACTGTCTTGAATCAGTTTTCGAGTGACAGCGTTGAGATGTTTTTGATTAGGCATAAGGCCCTCCTGTCTGTTTTGGAAGGAGAACATAGAAGACTGGCCGAATCGGTCAGTACATTTTTCGCTAAACAAGAACGACCTTAGGTTATCTGGACTGAAGGACTAAACGCAACGATTGTGGTTGAAGGACTAAATGCAACGAGAAAGAGTTCAATGGTTGCATTTACTATTTCAATTCACTACCTTCTTTTCGTACACAAAACCAACATTTTATCAGTGCCCGAAACCTGCAAAATTACAGTACCCTTAACAGAAGACATATGGCTTCACCTTTAAGATGAAATAACCAACGGCCGGAATCCCCGTATTTATAGCGGATTCCGGCCGTTTTGCGTTTCCTTTGAATTATTCAGGTCATCAGTGATAAAGTAAGCGTCAAATAAAAGACGGGTATTTTCTCGACCGCCTCCTTGGGATAATTCCTTTATTCAAGGAGGCTTTTTCATGGAATCAATCATCCCTGCAATCGATCTCGGTATCGATTTCTCCAAAGTT
>NZ_JAHDSX010000060.1:0-11682 GCF_020969955.1 Allobaculum fili
GTGTTCGTAAATCGATGTATTTGAAAACTGTCATCTGAGTATGCACTTTCTAGTCCTCCATTACGGAGTACGATACAAGTCAGGTGGCCCAGTTTTCAAATCCGATTTTCGCTTTTTTGGACCAGTTATAAACTACAAAAAACATGCGATCCGCTGGTATAACCGAGATGCGAATCAAGTTCTCCCTGGAGCATCTGTTCAAGGACAGGGCCAAATATTTCCCTGATGAGGTCTGAGGCTTCTTTAAACGTCTTAGGTTTGTATTCCTTAACGATGGTTGAAGCAATCTGTTCCTGAAGGGTTGGTGCAGCTTTAGCTTTACGTGGCATAAGTGGTCTCCTTGTATAAATTTGTCAGGCTCAAGCTGATTGTATCAGTCTGATGCCTTGATGGAATTTACACAAAAGACCTTACACTCTCAGGGCTGGCTCCATGTGAGGGTGGAGTCAGTCCTTTGGTCGTTATTTCGCAAAATCTATCAGACATTCTTTCCTGCAGAAAGGAAAAATACTAATAATATTTCTAATGCACTGGTTTACAAATATTGAGACAAATTGTTCGCCATTAGTTCTGCTTGAGAAAGAACCAGATCAATCGCACCAGGAATTTCTTCAGGTGGATAATGGTACTTCCTCAAAAGACGTCTAATATTTTTGCGGATTCCGGCTCTGGCACTTTCTTTGCGTTGCCAGTCAATCGAGACACTATGCCGAAGAATATCCGTGAGCTCTTTTGCAATCTGTACCAGTTGGTCGTTTTCATAAAAGTCTTTTACCGCTTCCGGCTTGCAGAGAGCATCATAGAAAGCGACTTCTTCAATAGATAAACCCAGATCATTTCCTGCCTGACTGGCATTCCTGATATCTTGGGCCATCCGCATCAATTCCTCAATCACTTCTTCATTCGTTATCAACCCATTCACATAGGAATTTAACGCTTTCTTCAAGCGATCAGAAAACTCTTCTGATTTAACAACATTAGTTCTTTTGAAGCCACGGATTTCATCATTCAGTAATCTTTTCAGAAGTTCCAGGGACAGATTTTTTCCCTCCATATTTCTGATTTCCTCTAAGAAGTCAGTATCAAAAAGTGAAAATTCTTCCCCACGATCTGAGAAAAGGCTTACCACACCCTCACTCTTGATCGTCTGTTTCAGAAGTTCATTAATTTGAGCGTTCACTTCTTTCAAAGACAGCCTGCCCGAAGCACCGGAAGTCGAAATCCGATTTAAAAGCGTTTTTGCAGCGATAAAATAACCCGCTTCTCTTTGTTGTTTATCATCAACCAAACTGCTGCACAGAGAGAGAGACTGCTTCAAACGCTGGGCTTCCTTGATAAATTTGAACTGTGCTCTTTCTTTTTCTGGAATATTCATTTCTTGATGGGTTAAATCCATGATGTGATTCACTCCACCAGTGATTGCTCTTCCTTTTTCCAAATCCGTACCTTGCAAAAAGGACTTATAGTCGTACCCTTTGAATAAGTCTCTACAGCTGAATAGAGCCTCTTCAAATATAGGAAGTGCCTTTTTCTTAATATCTGGGTCACCAAAATTCTTCTGGTCGCTCTTGGTATAGTCCTTCATTGCTTGCTTTAATGCGGAGGCAATACCAATATAATCGACTACAAGTCCGCCCTCTTTATCCCCGAAGACACGATTCACTCTGGCAATCGCCTGCATCAGGTTATGGCCGCTCATTGGTTTAAAAACATACATAGTAGCCAAGGATGGAACATCAAAACCCGTGAGCCACATATCACGAACAATCGCGATTTTGAAATCAGACTCATTATCTTTGAACTCTTTTGCCAA
Source organism: Allobaculum fili (assembly GCF_020969955.1). Lineage (NCBI taxonomy): Bacteria > Bacillati > Bacillota > Erysipelotrichia > Erysipelotrichales > Erysipelotrichaceae > Allobaculum > Allobaculum fili. The sequence goes on from NZ_JAHDSX010000060.1 coordinate 1,814, forward strand.
ATCCGCTCGATACTTATCCGTACCCGTATATTCGTGCCACTCTTCTGGATCTTTATTACTTCCAGTCATTACAATCTTGACCTTTTTATCCCAGGTAGGTTCAAGCTCCAGCATCTTATGGTAAAGCTTCACAGCAATTTCTCTGGAGTAAGCAACGATCAGCGCTTTCCCAGTCAATAAATTTTCACGATTTTCTTTGTAGTGATCAATAATATCTCTTGCTAGAGAGTCAATCGTTTCATCACTGCCAAGAATAGCCTCCATATTGCTAAGTTCTTTTTTGCTTTTATCAATTGTGATCTCATCTGCCTCAGCAGCCAACATATCGTACGTGTTGTCGATTCTTCGAAGAGTCTCTTCATCGAGTTTAAGCTTCATAACCCGGCTTTCATAGTAAACCGGTCTGGTCGCACCATCTTCAACAGCTTGAGTCATGTCGTAAATATCAATATAGTCTCCGAACACAGCTCTCGTGTCTTTATCTTCAGAATCAATTGGCGTTCCAGTGAAGCCGATATAGGTCGCATTTGGAAGACTATCGCGAACTTTTTTGGCTGCCCCAATCACCGTTTTTGCAAGAACATTCCCGTATTGATCCTTGGTCGTTACAAATTTTTCAGTAAGACCGTATTGACTACGATGGGCCTCATCCGCCATAACAATAATATTTTTCCGTTTAGATAGAGCTCCCCATTCTTCTTCGAATTTGGCCATAGTGGTAAAGATGATACCGCCACTTTGTCTATTATTTAAAAGCTCATATAGATTTTCTCTAGAGGTGGCCTGAACAGGCGTTTGACGCAGGAACTTATGACAATCCGAGAAGGTCTTAAATAGCTGATCGTCAAGATCACGGCGATCAGTAAGGACAACAAAAGTTGGATCATCCATTTGCTGGTCTAATAAATGAGTATAGAAAACCATAGACAGCGACTTACCGCTGCCTTGAGTATGCCAAAATACTCCCCCTCGTCCGTCTGTTTTTGAAGCCAGCATCGTGGAATGAACGGCTTTCTCAACGGCAAAATACTGATGATATCCAGCCAGAGTCTTGATTAGCCGACCACCAGGCGTCATGAATAAAATGAAGTTTTTCAGAATATTCAGGAAACGATCCTTCTGGAAAATGCCCGTAAAAAAGGTTTCAAAGTTTGCAAACTTCGTGTTTTCATAATTTCCATCTGTCGTTTTCCAGTCCATATAACGGTCTTCATTGCTCGAGATTGTACCAGCTCGTGAAACCAACATATCGGACATCACGCAAATTTGATTATAGTTAAATAAGCAGGGGATATCCAGCATATAATTGCGCAGCTGAACATATCCCTCAGAAGCACCTGTTTCATCCCGTGATGGCGATTTGAGCTCGATCACAACTAATGGCATTCCGTTTACAAACAGGACAAGATCTGGCCTTTTCTTTTTAAATTCTTCTACAGTGAACTGATTCACGATGAGAAAAGAGTTGTTCTGTACATCGTTATAATCGATCAAATGAACCAGATCATTTTTCATTTCACCATTTCGATAGTAGGAGACTCTCAGCCCATTCTGCAGATAGTCTGTAAATTGTTCATTCCTGGTTTCAAGAGAACCGACCTCCAAATTCCGAATTTTGACTACTGCTTCGTCAAAGGCAGCAGCTGGAAGGTCAGGATTACACATTCGTAGTGAATCTCTTAATACCTCGAGAAGAAGGGGATCCCTATAATCCCGATCCATATCTGGACCATATTGATATTCATAGCCTAATTCTGACTCGAACAACTGTATCAGAGTCTTTTCATAGGAATCTTCAGTGTATTGATTCATGGAATCCCTCCTTTTCTAGGATTTAGCTGGTGAAAACAAGAATTTATTGGCTTAGAGCTCAATATTAGATATGTCAAGTTCACCGGAGAATAGTTTTGGAAGCAAGATATCTCTTAAGTTGGCAAGCTTTAAATTTTCCGCCTGATTTGCCCAAATGGTTTCAAAAAGAGGAGAAACAACATCTGTAAATGAGTTCATTTCTTCTGCTGTTGGCACGACTATTTCTGTTTTCTGAAAATCAGGAACTGTAAGCTGTTGTTGCGTAGTCCCAGTTCCGAGAATTTTGGAGTTCCTTAACCACAGATAAAGATATTTCGCAGATACTATTTCTTTTTTCGGGACTAAGGTGATAAGCCGGACTATCGGGGTATATGGTCGATGGCGCAAGCAAACATAACCAATAGTTCCTCTCGCGGAGACCGTAATGCTTTCATCCTCAATTTTGTACCCACTTGAAAATCCATAAAGGCCTTCGTCTCTAATGCCATTAGAATAAATTGGATATGGATATTCTGTGGTTTGAACGGCAGATACAGTTTTTGGTTTATCTCCCCCAGCTCCTATTAGGGATACATCCGCGAGAGTGGTCTTTTTCCATCCATCTCGTGATGGTCCTGGTGTGAGGAATCGACTTCTGAAAATTTCCTGTATTTGCTGTTCTAAATTCTTGTTTATCTGATTATTGAGATCGATTTTCGCTTGCATTCGCTCAATCAAATTTATCTGCTTTTTCTGAAATTCCAAGGAAGGTAAATCAATTTCAATGTTTTTAAAGTTCTTCAATGGTTGTGCCAAAGCTGGAACACCAGTCTGGTTTTTAAATGCCAAAATTTTCGATTGCCCTTCTCTGGTGTGGAAATAATAAACAAGGTATGGAACGTATACTTGATCTTCATCAAAAGAGACGCGGAATTGTCTCTGCGAGACTAAGTATTCATTGTATTTAGAGTCTTTCGGGATATAGGCTATCTGCCCAACAGTTCCGCTAATAGTAACAACAACATCACCTTTTTTGGCGATAGATCGGCTTAATGATCGCGCCTTCTCTTCCGAAACAAATTTCGTTATATTGTCAGTCACCTTAACTCCCTTGAGATTAGCTCCATCTACGATGGGGAAACCGGATGAAGTGAAGCATTCAACTTTTAAATTCGAACCAAAAGGTCCTGCCGCGATATCTTTAATTACCTCGTCTAATTTAATTATCATCCAATACACCTCCTATGTGAGCTTTTTACATTACTTTGTTTCACCATCGCATATTGCATGGTTGTATCAATCCGTTCATGTCCAAGCAATTTTTGCAATTGCTCAACCGGCATACCTTTATCAATGGCTGTTGTAGCCATAGTCCTTCGAAACTTATGGGGATGGACTTTGGTGATTCCGGCACCTTCGCCGATAGTCTTTAGTCGTGACTCTACCCCATTTATCGTCAATCTGGCATATGGCTGCTTTAATCCTACGAACAGCGCTTCTCCTCCATCTACCCGTTCAGACAAATACTTGGAAAGATGGAGCTTAGTGCGCGCATCAAAGTAGACTGGACGTTCTTTATTACCTTTACCAAATACAATGCATTCCCTCTCGGTTAAATCAACGTCATCAATGTTAAGTTTGACAAGCTCACCAACACGCATACCTGTGGAGGCAAGCAAATCAATCATTGCCAAATCTCTGCTGTTAGACGTTGAATCTCTCATTTTTTCGAGTTCTTCATCAGAGTAAGTGTCTTTGATCACCTTATCTGTTTTAATTTTGTGAATCCTTCTTGCTGGACTCTTTAGGATATGGTCCTCTTCTTCGAGCCAAGAAAAAAAGCTTGAGATAATTCTTCGGATATTATCGATAGTTACTTTGCTTGATCCATGTAGCTTCTGATAATCAGATAAATAAGATCGGAGATCATCAGTCATGATTCCAATAACAGGCTTACTAATCTGATCGAGCATCTTTTGAATAGTTTTTCTATAATAATCAATCGACTTCTCAGAGCAGCCTTCGACCTGTTTGGCCGATAAAAACAAATCCAAATACTCTTCATTTTGCTTAGAAGGGTCTTCCTGATGATTTTGAGAAACATCGAACTGCGAAACTACAGCTCGAATAACAGTCTCAATCGTTTTCAACTCTCCGTAACCAAACAAACCACTCAACGCCTGGACAACACTGTTCACTAAGATTTCCTGCATAATCTTCACCTCGCCTACAGTGAGTATGCAAATATCAGTAGGTGGAGCAAACAAGAATTTAGAGCAGCAGGCGCAGGCTATTTACGAAGAACTCTTCATTAAAAAAGCCAACCCGCAGTGGGAAACAGGACTTCTTTCAGATTTGGTAGAGGTTAAATACGGAAAAGATCATAAAAAGCTGGCTGATGGTGGCTATCCCGTATATGGTTCTGGTGGAATTATGCGTTATGTTGAGCGACCACTCTATTCTGGGGAGTCAGTTTTGATACCTCGTAAGGGTACACTCAACAATGTAATGTATGTCAATGGGGCGTTTTGGTCTGTAGATACGATGTTTTACACTAAGATGCAACGCCCTAATGTGGCAAAGTTTGTTTTCCATTTTATAAAGAGTAAGGATCTTGCTTCGCTGAATGCTGGTTCTGCTGTTCCGAGTATGACAACAAACATTTTGAATGCAATGCAGCTCCGTATCCCATATGAAAAGACACTCCGAGAGTTTGAAGAACTTGTTTTACCTATGTATAAAGCCATGCAGGAAAACGAAACGCAATCCTCAAGACTGGCCTCAATAAGGGATGCTCTACTCCCTCGCCTTATGTCCGGCGAGCTGGATGTCTCGGGCATCGACCTCTAAGCCGCTAAATTCTTGTTTATGAGAGCATTGTTATCCATTTTCTCATCTAGAGAATTCAAGATGCCGGCTATTCTTTTTTGAAGCTGAAGAGGCGGAAGATCAATTTCCTGGTTTTCCATATCTTGCTTTGTTATATGAGCCATCACACTTCCATGTCCGCCAGCTTGCATTCTTCGAACATTGTTTAGAAGCCAGTAATACAAATAGTATTTATCTGCTTTACTGTCATCTACCTGCAGTTTCCAAATATGATAGTGATAAATAGATTTTGGTCCGCGATAAATTTTTGGTCCGAATGATGCTGACCAAGCAAACAACAAATCGTCATCCTCACAGTATTTATCTGATTCAAGTTCTAAATCTGAATAGAGCATTTCTGAATTGGTAAAAAAATTACCCACTCGAAGAACTTGATATTTTCCTTTCTCTAGTAGTTCGTTTAATTTATAGGCACGGCCATTAATCACCCGACAGACATCTTTAAATTTCATACCCAATATTCTCCAGTTGCTTCCTGATTTCATCTTCGAGTTCACGTGATTGTTTAAACAAATCACCAAGTTCAGAAGTCAGGCGTTTCATTTTTTCGTCGAATGGCTCTCCATCTTCTTTGTCTTCTTCAATTCCTACGTATCTGCCTGGAGTTAGAATATAGTCCTGTTTTGCGATTTCTTCGGTATCGACTATTGCCCAGTGCCCTGGATTATTCTCAAGGTTACCTTCTTCGTAGGATTGATAAAGTTCACCTATCTTTTTAACATCTTCATCGGAAAATTCGCGCAGTTTCCTGGAAACCATGGTTCCCATATCTTTAGCGTCAATAAAAAGCGTCTTTCCTTTTTGCTTTTTATTCATTGAAAGAAACCAGAGTGAAACAGGGATACCCGTTGAATAGAAGAGCTTTTCAGGCAAAGCTACTATGCAATCAACCAAGTCTGCTTCAATGATTTTTTTACGGATTTCGCCCTCACCCTTTGTCTGAGTAGAAAGCGCACCATTTGCCAGGACCATACCGATCTTTCCGTTTCGGTTCAGGTGAGAAATCATATGCTCCATCCAGGCAAAGTTTGCGTTTGATTCAGGAGGTGTTCCATAAGCCCATCTCGGGTCATCTTCGAGCGATTTGTGCCACCAGCTTTTATCGTTGAAAGGAGGATTCGCCATCACAAAATCCATCTTTTCATGAGGGTGAAGATCTTCCAAAAAGGTGTCTGCGTTGTGGGGGCCGAGGTTTGCATCAATTCCTCTGATCGCCAGGTTCATCTGAGCAAGCTTCCAGGTAGTCGGATTAGATTCCTGCCCAAACACGGAAATATCATTCAGGTGACCTCCATGATTCTCAATGAATTTTGCAGACTGCACAAACATTCCGCCGCTACCGCAGCAAGGATCGTAAACACGGCCATGGTAAGGTTTTAAAACCTCAACAAGCGTGCGCACTACAGAAGAAGGCGTATAGAATTCGCCTGCGTTTTTGCCTTCCTGGGAAGCAAATTTCTGGAGACAATATTCATAGGTTCTTCCGAGAATATCTTTTTCGTTTCCGTGTTCGTGCATTTTGATATTGGTGAACAAATCGACAACTTCACCTAATCTTCGCTGGTCCATTTCAGGGCGGGCATAGTTTTTTGGTAGAACGCCTTTCAGTTTTGGGTTCTCTTTCTCGATTTGTTCCATCGCAGAGTCGATGGCTGTTCCAACAGAGTTTGTATGCGCGGAGTTCTTAATCACATCCCATCGAGCACCTTCCGGAACGAAAAATATGTTTTCAGAAATATACTCATCTTTATCGTCAGGATCAGCATATGGGTCTTTTAAAAGTTCAGCACGTTTTGCTTCGAAAGAATCAGAGATATACTTCAAAAAGATTAAGCCGAGAATAACGTGTTTATATTCAGAAGCATCCATGCTACCGCGGAGAACATCGGCTGCACTCCACAGTTCAGCTTCAAATCCCACATCTGCTTTATTAGATACTCTCTTCTTTGTATTTGCCATAAGTCTCCTTCTTTTGCCTCATGGGCTATGTATTCTTTCATTATAATCACCCCTGGATTGCAAAGGGCTTTCATCGAAAAAAAATCAGGCTATCAGTGGCTTCTTACACCGAAAGATCAGCCGCTATTTAAGCCTGATATAAAGATTGGTTTTCCTGTCCCCTCAATATTGGAAATGGACCAATTTGTTTAGCGATACCATCCTGATAAATCTTTTTTTCGCAAAAAGGGGCATAAACCAAATGGTCCATTCCATCTTTTATGCCCCGACTCCCGGCGGATTACCCCGTTCTCTTGGCACGGAAAAGCGGGCGTGTTACGCCCGAATAGCATGGTCGACTTACGCCGATAGATAAATCTAAATATATTAAAAATTACTATATGAAGCTTTAAACTCAAACCTTGGGATTCTGATCTCAGATTTCGGAATTCAGAACCCTAAAATACGAAATCTCAGTCTGATTTATTGGAATATACATCTAAGGCCTTCTGCAATCGCCCAAATCGAACGATGCAGTTCATTGCGTTCCCGCAGCCTGTTTTCTGTCACAATAATTCCTTCTGGCTTTGAAGCTGCACGAGTTTCGTATTTCTTTGCGTTCATTCGTTACTGGTTCAATACACCATGAGCGCCATTCTTTTGCTCAAATTTCGTAAAGGTGTCTGAATTTGATTGTTCGTTTCAGAGCCTTGTGAAGACTGTCTTTAGTAATCTTAAGCTCATTATTCACAACAGCTTTAACTAAATTTGGATATTCTTTTGGGTTCGCCTCAATCATTGAAATAGGACTTGAAGAACCATCTACGCCTTTTCCTTTATGATGAATCGGTCCAATAATGATATCCGAATACTCATAATTAAGTTTTAGTTTGCCGTAATTAAATCTCTTGATTTCTTCATTAGTCACGAATTCAATCTGTCTGGGGTCAATTCCAACTTGAGAGGCAATTTGATCAATTGCTTTTTTATCGAGGTGCGTAAATCCAATGATCATGACCTTGGCTGTATATCGATTGAAGATCCAGTCGTTTTGGGTTGTTTCTGTATCCTCATAAAAGCCAATCTTTTTTAGATAAGACTCAAGCCCTCCTGTTCGATTCTCCAGGAGAAGACGATCAGATACGTAGGAACAGACTTCATATGCCAGATTGTCAAGGCCCTGTTTATCTAACGCCAAGAGACTCACCACCCTCATCAAAAAGAGAATCTCGTTTTGCAATAATTCTCTCTACCCGCTGTCTAGCTTCTTTCAGCCGGTCTTGAAGGATCTTATATCTGGCTCCCATGACTTTCTGCTGCTCCAGATCAAGTTTGGGAATTTCCATATTTTTAAGATCCGGGGTTGTAATATTTTTTATAACAGAGCCTTTACTGATGGATTCCAATCTGTTTTTACCGTCGCTCGAAGTGAGGTAAGCCATCAAATACCGAGGATCAATTTTTTGAAGATCGGGGCGGATAACAAGAAAGTTGCTGCTAGGAATCACATGCATTTCTCCAATACCTTCCATAAAAGCAATCTGTGGTGCGACCCCTTTGGAAAAGATCAGAATATCACCATCCATTAAATAAATATCATTTTGAGCTGAAGAATCTTCGCCGATTGTCTCCAATGCGGAGATATCAATCTGCTGATCACGCAGTGCCTTGGCTGTAAGAAGATAACAATCGCCTTCAGCATTCTCATTCATCTTAGCCAGATTTTTTCCTCTGAATACTTCAGCAACATCCTTAACACAGTATGTATTCTCAAAGTCTCTCAGACTAGTCTGAGTGTAGTAGCGCTGCGGATATAAAAGGGAGCTGTCAGCTTCTGCCTCTGCAACACTTAAATCGTTAAAGAGGGTCTCGTGATTACGAATCGTTGACTCTAATCCTTCCAGAAGCTCCTTCTGTTTCTGCAAACTCTTTTTTCGGCCAAGAGAAAAGATACTATTAAGATCACAGATTTGAATCTTCGAATTCTCTTTTTTACTCAGAATAAGAAGCACAGGAGAAATAGAAGTATTAGGGAGGATTCCAGCAGGAAGCTGAATGACTTTTTCAATAACGCTGCTCTTGATCAATGCATTGACGAACTTCTTTTCGGAGTTAGAGAAGAGGACAGAAGGCGTAGTGACCAAAGCGGCAATTCCATCTTTATCCAATGAAATAAGAGCATCATTAACCAACTCAGCCTCGTACGACCGAACGTTGATTTCTTCACCATTAAAAGCGAGGATTGGTGTGCGCTCTACTCGTCTCATTCCAAATGGAAGTTCTCCAAGAACAAGATCAAATCGGCCTTTTTCTGTTTTATGATTCAAGCGATCGATTCTCACTTCGATGGGCAGGTTAAACACCCTGCTAACAATTTGCTGAAGCATGCAATGTCTGGGGTTCAGGTCTTCTGAAACAATTCTGGCAGTCGGGAAATCCTGCGCCGCTTTTGCAGTAATATTTCCACGACACGAATTCATATTGAGGATTCGCAGCGGTTTTACATCCCCCTCAAAAAGTCGAATCAGATCAGGAAGAATCTTCAGACCGTTTCCGGGTTCCGTAGAATCAGTAATCGAAAGAGCATTAATAATGGTACTCTTGATCCCTTCATAATCCAGATCCCGTAAAGCCTCTGTCCATAAAGAGACAGCCTCCTGATTAGCCCCGTCTACATTGATGTCGCTAATGTCTTTGTTTAATACATGGGCTGCTGCTACAGCCAGATTTAAAATTTCTTCACTTGATTTGACAGCGCTCAGCTCTTTCATTGGAGATTCAACTTTTAAAATCTCCAGATCACTAGCAATTCTTTCTTTTGATGTCTTTACTTCTGTTGGCAAATTCGTACCTCCTAAGTTTATTTAAACTTTTTTCCTTGAGCTTATTCTGGCATTAATCCGACCAAAATTCAAGAAGTTTATATAAACTTTTTCATGATTATTTATGGCAATCCAATTATCATGAGGAATTATTGCCTTTTAACCCTGTGAGACGGAGGAAAACCGAAAAGAAGACATTAGAACGCAAGAAAAAACTGTACAGAATTGTTCTGATCCAGGTTCTGTATATGTAAATTCTACTGACTTATTTTTGTCAATTGAAAACTGGTCCAGTCGTAAACTAGAACTTTCCCAATCAGCTAAACTATACGGTCGGATTTTTGCGTGGACGACCACGTTTCCTTTTGGGCTGGTCTACTGGATCTGGTCGTGGAATCAGATCCAGTTTTTGAAGAATTTCTATCTGAC
>NZ_JAHDSX010000061.1:0-11596 GCF_020969955.1 Allobaculum fili
TCAGGATGATTTTTTCAACAGGTAGAAAATCATCCTTTTCGTCATGCCTGAGACGCAAAATATAAGAAATAACAACGCTCATGAACAGGGTATACGATTTTTATCCCTCCTTAACTTAATGACATTGTAATTTTCCTTTCAAAAATGGCTATAGTGTACTGTTATGCATTTACACTGGGCATTGTTTTCCAGACACCGTAGACGTACAGTCCGGGTACCAGCAAGCTGAGCGCCAGATTCGTAATACGGAACTTTCCGCCGCCGATCAGACCGATTCCCGTAGAAATAATGCTCAGAACCGTGATCCCAATGCCCCAGTTCACGCATTTGCTGGCATTCTCAGGGACTTTGCACGCCCTGAGACCTTTTACGCCGGCGATGATCTCAATCACCGAGTTGATTGTCACGATGATGGAACTCGCGTAGAGGATACCCGTTCCATCTGCACTCCCCGCCAGCGCCGCCAGTGCACTGACACCAAGAATCGCGATCACCCCGGCGATCCCTGCGATGATGCCGCCTGCGATCATCAGGATAGAAGTGATCTTCAAAAATATCTGTCTGCCGTTAGTCATGGTAATTTTCTCCGTTTTTGTTGATTCAGAATGCAAATTCTTCACGGTATCTTTGGTTATTTCTCTTGCTTTTTGAACTCGACTGTTTTGCTGCTGTCCGCAAGGTCGAGCTCCAGGATCAGTCTGCCGTCAGTATCTTCATCCGAGGCCTCATGGTAAAAGGAAGTGATTTCCCCCGCAGGGGATCCATCTTTCCTCTGCAATACGCAGGTATCCAGGAAAAACTCCGTAGACTGGACGATTCCCGGCTGAAGATAGACAAATTGAATAGGATCATCCAGCTATTGCTCGCCATCCAGTAAAAGCTTGATGCGGCAGCCGCTGTCCAGCTCTATGACATAATGCCCGTCCTCACTTGACCAAGTGCCTGAAATCACCTGAAGCAGCATCTCATTATCGGCGTATGTATGATCGCCATCCAGTATCGTAGGAGTCTCTGAACCATCTATCGTAGGAGTCTCTGAACCATCCACAGTGTCCGGATTCATCGAGCCGCCATTTTCCATGATCCGTTCAGCAGCAAAATAACGAAACAGACGAACTCCGGTCACTCCCAGAACTGTCAGCGCAGGCAGCGCAATCAAGAATACGCTTCGAATCTGTTTCATCCCCCCTCCTTTCTCCTGATGAGGATTCCTGCTGCAGAGCAAGTTCGGCCTGAGCTGCGGCAAGAAAAAGCCGGCACGTGTTCCGCTTGCCTCTCAGGGCCTTCTCGTTTTCGACAGAATACGGATATTTATTTTCCTTACAGATTGATACTGTGGCCATTGTAATGAGTTATTTTCGATCGCGCCCTGTCCTTAAGTACAGGTTCGGACACTTTTTTCAGAAAAATTTTCAAAAAAAATCCCGGCTCTAAAGAAAGCCAGGATAGACAGAACAGGTTCTTGTTATTCGGTTGTGGAAAATGTCTGTTCCTCGGGGAGGTTTGGAACGATAAAATTCTTCTTTGTTACCGCGATGGCAAGCTGGGTTCTATTCGTAAATCCGGTTTTGGACAAAATGTTGGAAACATGGTATTTGATGGTTCTTTCCGAAACATTCTGCCGGGCGGCGATCTCATAGTTTTCCAATCCGTCACAGATCAGCCGCAGTACCTCGATCTCCTTTGACGTCAGCTCCGTACTTTCGACCAATCCCAATTTTCCTTCGGCGTTTCGCCCGGAAAAAGATGTTCGCCCGCCATGGTCCGGTCGATCACGTCGATCAGTGCTTCCGGACTGATGTCCTTATACCAGAAGCTGTCCACTCCGGCCGCTTTTGCACGTTTCAGGTAGCTCACCTCAACCATGGATGTGACGATGACGATCCGGATGTCCGGAAACTTCGCCTTGGTCTCGGCGGCAGCTTCAATGCCGTCTTTACACCCTGAAGTACAGACATCCATCAAAATCAGGTCAATGTGCTGCTGACCGCATTTCAAAAGAGCCATATCCGCTCCGTTGAGACTGGCGGCCAGCTCCTATCTGCAGCTGTCGGAAAGCACCCGCTCCATGTATTCACGGGGCATCCGCTGATCCTCTACAATCAGAACCTGTTTCATTTCATACTCTCCTTTGTCCCCGGGAAAACCACGGTCAGCACAAAGACCGGTTTCGACTGTATTTCCATCGTACCGCCGCAGTCCAGAATATGGCGATACAGGTTGAAAAGTCCGTCCTTGGGAACGATCTCCGTTTCGGGCGATCTTCCGTCGTTTGTGATCTGCATGGAAATGCTGCCGCCGGTTTTCTCCACCGTTATATACAGTGCTGTTGATCCGACATGGCGCACGCTGTTTGTCAGACATTCCCGCATGGCGAGGATCATCACACCGCGAAGCTTCTCCTGCTCAGGCAATTCTCCGGATAAGTTTACTTGGATACCGATGGTCCTGGCATCCTGCAGGAATCTGTCCAGCTCGCTGTGCCCCTGCGAATAGTCATTATCGTATTTAATAGCGCTGACCGCACGGGAGAACAGCTCAATGGCATTTGCCGCTTCCTCCGTCTGGTTGTGGTTAAGAATGTGGCGTATGGCAATCAGTCCCGCTCCCCTATCGTCATGCAGCTTCGTCTTGGCGGCGAGCACTTCCTTTTCTCTTGTCAGGATTAAAGCATTGTCAGAAAGCCATTTCAATTCGAGCGAAATGGCTTTCAGCCGTTTAATCTGCGCTTTCAGCTCAAGATTTTTATGGTACAGCTCCGTGACATCCGAAAAGATAGCTTCCGTATACAAGGTGCCGTCCGACGCTTTCACTTCAGTCTTCCGGTAACGCCAGGCTTTGCCGTCGGGAAAAAGACAAGTCTGCCTCTGGGGAGAGAGCTGGATCACCCCGCTGCACGCGTTGCAGTCTGACAGCGCATCCTGCAGTTCCGCAACCGTCTGGAGATCACTCTGTGAGATCGTGCGGAACAGAGTATCCATTTGCCGGTTGCACAGTTTCACACTCCCGGAGGGCGTAAAATAGCAGATGCCGCTTGGCAGCATATCCAGAGCCTGCTTGACGGAATCGCGGCTGAGCGTCTGCTTTCCCAGTCTGTGCAGCTTTGCCATATCCCATATCAGCAGAAGATCTGCCGCTAATGTGATGCCCCATAAAAGCCACATAGGCAGAGGCAGCCATGTCCTGTACGCCAGTCCTTTGGTCATCTTTGAAAAAGCATCCGCCAGCCCGGACAATACGATAAGAACGAGCACAAATATGGATAGATGCATAATATTATTCCGCTTGTCGCGCAGTTTACCGTAAGCAGCCAGCATCACGAAAAGGGACAGGATCAGGGTAAGGAACAAGGCAACCAGCAGCGGCGTTTGTGCCGGAGTTGAAGAAAAATAAAAATTCCTCATGCCGGTTCACCCGCCTTTCCGATCCGAAGGGAAAAGCGCTATACGCCTTCCTCACAGGTGCACGTATCGGCAAGAACAGACAGCTCCGACAAATCGCCTTTGCTTTCCGCATGCAGATAAAAGACGATCGCATCTTCCAGACTGCGGGCTTTCAGCCAGACCAAACGAAGGTCATCCATGGCCGCTTCCGTCACGGCTTCAAAAAAGTCATAGACACGGATTGCATCCTGGGTATAAATGCGGTTTTTGCCCGGAATATCCATGGCACATTCCACACTCATCAGTTCCAGATTGGCAAGGGATTCCTCCAGACAGGCGGACAGCTCAGCGGTATCCGTTACGCTCGATCTTTCACCGATAAACATCAGATTGCCCCGGCGTTTTATGTACGCGCCGATCACCGCCGCTTTTGCCAGCAGACTGCGGCGAATTTCCGGATTGTCTTCCGCTTCATTTTGTGTCAGCAGCTGATCGAGCAGCTCGATCTGATGCACTGTGTGTGCCTGCAGCCGGTCATAGAGCCGGCTCTTTTCCCGAACTGCATTGATCTTTACCTTGGTTTTATAGTTTTGCTGCTCCACATCATCGCTTTCCGAAATCCTTTGCCGGTTTTCCTCCAGCTTTTCCAGCAGAGCAGTAATGTCTGTGATATCTTCCTGCCACAAAACATGACCGCCATTGATCCTGCAGCTTCTGAGCAGCGTGTTGCGATCCAGCATGGTCGCGTCCTTTTGTGCCGAGCGTATCACATCCGCCGTCAGCATCGGTGCGTTTGAAGAGGCATAACGGGTATGCAAGTCCGTGTCTACGATCTGCGCTCCTATGGAGCCGGCTTCAAGCAGCGATTTGTACCCGGTATTGGTCTGAATCAGCCCGCTCTGAATACAGCTTTCCAATATTCCGGTAAACATCAGGCACTGGGCTGCCGTGATGTCTCCGCCGATCAGCCGCATCCATTTTGCGCCGCTGATATATCAGGGCATATGCGATCGAGCATGTTAACAGCAAGAACGGAAGATATTTTTTCCTTTGGGAGAGTCGGCACTTGATCAGCATGATGACAAATGCCGCCAAAGCACAAAATATCTCCCATCCGAGAACGATATAATACCCGAATCTATATCCATTGTTTTCGCCCGTCCATGCCTCTCCTTCCGGGAAGGAAAAGGCAAGCTGATGGAAATCATTTGTAAGCTCAAAAAGCAGACAGAGCACCGTAGGAACAGCTAATAACAGGAGCGTCGTTTTCGATAACTTTGCATTTGCGGGCTTCCCCAGTGGGAGGGCAACAAGCAAAGAAAACAGCGGAATAAACAGCATGGGCAGGTAGTACCAGTCCCACAGTTGCCGTGCTGTTCCGATATCGGTTATGAAATAGTATTTCATTGAACGGAGAATAAACCAGAAAACCATTAAACCTGAAACAGCAATCAGATAATGGCGCACCTCTACCTGAATGATCCGTTTGCTGACGGAAATTTCCCATCCGATATAAAGAGCGATATAAATAAGCGAGCGGACAATTCCACTGGGAACGCCCAATATGCCAAGATTTCCCAGAACGCGTAAGAAAACAGCAGAGAAGATCATCGCGTCTACAAGAAGACCTGTTTTGTGATTCTGTTTCGTCATGAGGAACCTCCTTTCTAATTCATCTTGTTTTATTATTCGGGCAAGGTACAGGTAACGTTTTCCCGAAGAACCGAGGCAGCCATATTTTTGATTTAGCCAGACTGGGACTGACCCGTCAGGAGCAGCTGAACATCGCCATCTCGCCTGTCCGCTCGTATGAATGAAAAAGTCTGCACAGTCATACGCCGTACGGTTATTTCTGCTTTCTGAAAAAAAAGAACCCCGAACTATACAGTCCAAGGTTCTGTCGGAAATCACGAGCGATGCTCAAAAAGTTATTTGTTTAAAATTTGCGGTAACCCCGTTTTACGACATTTTTTCGATTAACAAAACGGCGCAAACGCTGTTTAAACCTGATTTTTGTGCTTATTTAGTCCGAGAGGGGCTTCATCGTCGGGAAGAGCAGGACTTCGCGAATCGAGCTCTGATCGGTCAGGAGCATGACAAAACGGTCAATGCCGAGGCCGACACCGCCGGTAGGCGGCATGCCGTATTCGAGGGCTTCTACGTAGTCGACGTCCATGTCGTTCGCTTCATCATCGCCCAGTTCGCGCAGAGCGAGCTGATTGAGGAAGCGTTCTTTCTGGTCAATCGGATCGTTGAGCTCAGAGAAGGCGTTGGCGTATTCGTGGCCTTTGATGAAGAGCTCATACCGGTCGGTGAAGCGCGGATCTTCCGCGTTCTTTTTGGCCAGCGGGGAAATTTCTACTGGATAATGGTAGACAAATGTCGGCTGTTCCAGCGTTTCTTCCACATATTTTTCGAAGAACAGGTCGAGAATGTGACCAACCGAGTTGTGCTTCTTCTCGAGTTCAATGCCGTGTTCTTCCGCAATTTTCTTCGCTTCTTCGAAATCGGTAATTTTTTCGAAGTCGATGCCGGTCTTTTCGAAAACCGCTTCGGACATTTTCAGACGAGCGAACGGCTTAGAAAGATCAATTTCCGTACCCTGATACGTTACGGTCTGCGTACCGAGAACGTTCTGTGCTACATAACGGAACAGACCTTCGATCAGGTCCATCATGCCCCGCAGATCGGAGTAAGCCACATACGCTTCAACGGTTGTGAATTCCGGGTTGTGGGTCTGGTCCATGCCTTCGTTACGGAACAGACGGCCGATTTCATAAACCCCTTCGAGTCCGCCGACAATCAGACGCTTCAGGTTCAGCTCAGTAGCAATACGCAGATACATATCGATGTCGAGCGTATTGTGATGCGTTACAAACGGACGGGCTGCCGCACCGCCAAGAATGGTATTCAGAACTGGCGTTTCGACTTCAATCAGGCCCTGGCCGTCAAGATACTGCTGAATGGCACGAATGATTTTCGGACGCGTAATTGCAATGCGGCGGGCATCGTCATTCATGATCAGATCGACGTAGCGACGACGGAAACGCTCTTCCATATCCGTCAGTCCATGGAATTTTTCCGGAAGCGGACGGAGTGATTTGGAAAGATGCGTGTACTCTTTGGCGCGTACGGCAATATCACCATGATCGGTTTTCATCAGAATGCCTTCAATGCCGACAATATCGCCAATATCGTTTTTCTTGTACACTTCGTAAGCCTCATCGCCTACCGTATCTTTACGTACGTAAATCTGGATCTGGCCGTCACGGTCCTGGATATGCATGAATCCGGCTTTGCCCATGCGGCGCTTGGTCATAATGCGGCCGGCGACTTTAACCGGAACCTGAAGTTCTTCGAGTTCTTCTTTGGATTTATCCGCATAAACCGGCAGAATATCGCTGGTTCGGTGGGTTCTTGGATAGGCCTGGCCGAATGGATCAACGCCCATATCGATCAGATCCTGCATTTTCTGACGACGGACTTTTTCCTGTTCAGTCAGTTTTACGTTATCTTTATTGCCTTTCTGGCTCATGATGACATTCCTTTCTGTTTACATATTTTCGGTGCGCAAAACAAAAGTCTGCAGATCAGACCGTTCGCTTTCCAGTTTGGAAAAAGCGTTCAAATTCACTTTATCAAAAACAGTTCTGACCATTTTTCGTTTTGCTTTCTCTTCAGAGTATTCATTTTTTCGGGCTCTGTCAAATTGTTCGAAAACCCGTACAGACGCCCGCTATGCCTGCGACAGGCTGTATGGCTTTAGCCAAGGACTTTTTTAATCTCTTCGAGATGAATAGGTCCCTGACGAAGGATTACAGGTGCGTCCCCGGTGCAGTCCACGATGGTGGAGGCGATGCCTTCCTGACAGGGACCGTCGAGAATTCCGTCGAGTGCCGGAAGCATATCGGCAGCCTCTTTCATGCAAAGGGCAGCCGGTTCGCCGGAAAGATTGGCGGAGCTGACCATCAGCGGTCTGGCTGTCTGACGCATGACATCGAGCAGTACCGGCGCATCCGGAATACGAAGGGCAATCGTATCCTTCCCGTTCGTGTATTCCCGACTGGCGTTTTCTTTAAGACGTACGATGAGCGTCATGGCGCCAGGTAAAAATGCGTCCGCCAGCTTCTGCGCCAGCGGGGAAATTTCAACGATATCCTCGACCTGATCCAGAGATGCGCACATCATCGGGATCGGTTTGGATTCCGGTCTCTTTTTAATCTGTTTCAGTCTTTGAAGGGCGTCCAGATCACCGCAAATGCAGCCGACGCCATATACGGTATCGGTCGGAAACGCGAGGATTTTTCCGTCCTTCAGATCCTGAGCCATTTCACGAGTCTGTGTACTCGAATACTGTTTCATTTTTTCACCTGCTTTAGAATTTCCGCTTAATTTATTTGGGTTTCTACTATATAGTGCCTTAAGCATTGTATACAACCAGAGCCGGCCTGGCTTGCCCAAAAGCCAGATCGGTGTTCTGCAGCGTACGTGTCCGGCTTGTCTGCATTCGGATTCGGATCCCAAATCGCCGGCAGCCCTTGTCCTGGCGATCGTTCCTGGGATGCGGATACATTGGCCGGGTGTGCTATTCTCGTTAAGAGGAAGATAAGAAAGCAGGCCGGGTTTTACGGTCTGCCTTTCTTCTGTTTTTTTAATCTGCCTGTTTACACGCTTTTGGCTGAACGGCGCGGCCGGTTTCAGCTTCAGGAGGTTTTACATGTTTGAAGATACCATTGCGGCGATTGCTACCCCGCTGGCGCGCGGAGCCATCTCCATTATCCGGCTCTCGGGCGACGATGCGATTGCGATCGCGGATTCCCTCTTTTCCGGAAATCTTTCCGCCGCGAAAAGCCATACCATTCATTATGGATATATTGAAGAAAACCAGACGCCGGTTGACGAGGTTCTCGTTTCTGTTTTCCGTGCCCCTCGATCGTATACGTGCGAGGATGTTGTGGAAATCAATGCACACGGCGGACCGCTCGTTACCCGCAAGATTCTTTCGCTGCTCCTGAAAAACGGCGCGCGGATGGCCCGACCCGGCGAATTTACGGAGCGCGCCTTTCTGAACGGCCGGATTGATTTGTCCCAGGCGGAAGCGGTCGAAGACATGATTGATGCGTCCACCGATGCCGGAAGCCGACAGGCCATCTACTCCATTCGCGGAGAAATCCGCAAGCTGCTTCAGCCGCTGATCGATTCCATGATGGATCTGATCGCCAATATCGAAGTCAATATCGATTATCCTGAATACGAAGATGCCGCCGAAATGACGGCGGAAACGCTCCTGCCTCATTCGCGTGAAATTATTGAACGAATGGATGAAATTATCGAACGTTCGAAAGCCGGGATGATGGTACAGGACGGCATCAGGACGGTCATTGCCGGCAAGCCGAATGTCGGCAAAAGTTCTCTGCTCAACGCTCTGCTGCGGGAAGACAAAGCGATTGTAACGGATATTGCCGGAACGACGCGCGACTTAGTCGAAGGCCGTGTTCAGATCGGCGATTTTGTTCTCAATCTTGTCGATACCGCCGGCATCCGAGAAGGGGCAGAAAAGATCGAGCAGATCGGTATTGAAAAAAGCCGTCAGTCGATTGAAGATGCGGACCTTGTTCTGCTCGTTCTGGATGCGTCCAGACCTCTCGACGAACAGGATCAGGAGCTTCTGAAGATGACCGAAAACAAGCGGCGCATTCTGATCCTGAACAAAAAGGATCTTGCCCCCGCCTTTGAAATGGATGGCGCCGTCTCGATTTCCGCTCTGAACAAAGATCTGGGCGGCTTGAGCGAAGCGCTCGGCCATCTGTTCACGAGCGATCAGATCGTATGGCAGCCGCGTCTTTCCAACGAACGGCAGCTCGGGCTTCTAAGTCAGGCCCGACAGGATATGGATCGCGCCAGAGAAGCTATGGAAAACGGCATAGAGCCGGATCTGATCGAAATTGATCTTCTGTCTGCACACGATCATCTCAAGGAGATTCTCGGTGAAGTTCACCGGGAAGATCTTCTCGATACCCTGTTTACCAATTTCTGTCTGGGCAAATAAGGAAAACGCCCGCTAGGAGTACTTTTTCATGTATTTTATTTCCACCTTATCCGCCAGCGCGCCCATCGTTTTGCGCGAAGCCGCCTATATGTCGGATACGACCCGGCTGTTTCATGAAGTGGTCATGGATCTGGCAGCCTTTTCCATGTATCTGCTGGAGCTGATGTCGATCATCCTGATCGTCTTTACCACCGTTTCGGCGTTCTTCAAGCTGTTTCGTCATGAACGCTATGCCCGCGTCTATCTGCTTCATGGCCAGTCTCTTGGTCTGACCTTCAAGCTGGGTGCCGAAATTCTGCGAACGATCACAGCGGCGTCCCTGATGGATATTTTCGAAGTCTTTCTTCTCATTGTGGTCAAGGCCTGCATGGTCGTTCTGATCGACCGGGAACTGAAGAGTGCTGATGAAAGCGATCTTTCGCTTCCTCCCGCTCAGCGTATAAAAGAAAGCCATGGATCCAAGTCTTCGCGTTCGGGAGCAACCTATCATTTCTCCCTGCTCCATAACGAAAACCGTACCCGTTCAGCCGAAGAAATGGATGAACTGCGAAATGAAGTCGAATCTCTGCGCCGTCAGCTGGATGCCCAGAATACGGCTTCGAATTCCGCCTCAAACGATCCGCAAACCGAATAAATCTGGATCCATTTCAGGTTCATTTTTCCATTCGTGGAAAATGAACCTTTTTTTACGTATATTTCCTCGAAGACAAAAAAGAGACGCCGAACCCGAACTAATGCTGCTTTTGAGAAATGGAGACCTCAGAGTATGCCGCTCCCGGTAAGCCGCTGATCATTTTCGACATCTTTTTTATCTTTTTGCGATACTCCGATTATTCATTCATTATTAATGGTATTTTAAATCTGTAATCCCTGTTGGCTGATCCAAAGCGGCCGAACGGTTTGGCAAACAGGACAAAGGAGAAGATTATGAAATTCAAACGTACAGCTGCGCTCCTTTGCGCGGCTCTTCTTCTGGCTGGCTGTTCTTCTTCCGATTCCAAACCGGAGAAAGACAGCACAAGCGGAGGACAGAGTGAAGCAACGTCCGTCGCACAAACAGAAGAAAAGAAAGAAAAAGAAGAGGAAGGTTTTAAAGAAACCGTTATTTACGATCAGGACGGTCTCAAGGTCACCGCAACCGGCATGGAAAAAGGCTTTCTGGGCGAAGAAGTAAAGATGGTCTTTGAAAACAATTCGGATAAGAACTGGACCGTTCAGGCCAGAAACACTTCGGTTAACGGCGCTATGATCGATCCATCCATGTCCATCGAAGTGGCTCCCGGCAAGACTGGCAAAGGCGAAATGACTTTCCTTTCAAGCATGCTGGAAGATCAGGGCATCGATAAAATCCACACCATTGAATTCAACCTGCACTTCTTCAACAGCGATGACTTCATGGACAGCGTAGATTCCGATCTGATCACTCTGAAAACCGGAGAAGAAGAATCCGAAACCGATGCACCGGAAGGTACCGTTCTTGTAGACCAGAATGGAATCAAGATCATTTCTCTGGATGAAGTGGAATACGATGAATTTTTCGGAGCTGATCTTATGGTCTATATCGAGAATAATTCAGAAATCCCTAGGACTGTTCAGGCCAGAGACTGTTCCATCAACGGCTATATGGTAGATCCAATCTTCTCGTCGGATGTTATACCTGGTAAAAAGGTACGAGAGGGCATTACCATCATGTCTTCCGACCTTGAAGACAACGACATCGATAAAATCTCAGAAGTTGAACTGACATTCCATATTTTTAACTCAGATGACTTGATGGATTCCTTTGACGTCGGTCCTGTCACTCTGAATTACTAATCCAAAACGATCTGCAGGCAGCTGCAGTTCATAAACGCTGAATATGAAAAAAATCCCCGAAGAATATCGGATTTCTCCTTTATCTTTCGGGGATTTCATTTTGTCTGGCAGCTTCCTATCTTTGCCTTGCGGCTATTGTCGGCGTTCTGCAGCTTAACGGCTGTGTGCGAGATGGGAACAGGTGTATCCTGCAGGCTATCGCCACCATACGTAGATTTTTTGAATGGATCTTCCAAAAACAAACATCAGTCTTCCAGCATAACGATCTAACGCGATCGTTGGTTTCCATAGTGGCTTCTTGCGTATAGCTTTCTCGAATCTTAGATTAAGCTTTCGACCGATTAGTACT
>NZ_JAHDSX010000062.1:0-9747 GCF_020969955.1 Allobaculum fili
ATATCTTCGAATTGGATACCGTGGACCGGATCCGAAGTATGAAGAAAACGATGAAGAATAAAAAATACGCCAAGCGGGATCTCGAAAGGGATCCCGTTTAGCGTATCTAATATTCAGTCTCGCGTATTCCCGTCGATTGTTTGACACTTACGATCTTCCCAGAGAAGGCCCGAGTTTTCGTTTTGGTAAATACTGAGGAATGAAACGCACAATAAAAGCAGAAAAATTCGTCACAGAGCCAGAGAGAAAAACTTCGGATCAGGAAACGGTCTTTTTTGCGCCCTGCCAGCTGTTTCGACGAAGGAGTTCCTTATCGATATCGTTGGCGGTCTGCGTCTTCTTTCGCGTCCATAGGGGAGCGAGCAGATCGCTGGCCAGACCGTCGCCGGTTACGCGTTCGATAATGATGTGTTCATCGATCACTTCCAGCTGATCGCAGACAATGGATACATATTCCTGCGCGCCAAGAAGAGAAAACGGTTTGTTCAGCCAGCTCTGGCCCAGACGGGAATTGTCCAGCAGATGAAGCATGTGAATTTTCAGCGCGCCGGGTTGAAGGGAACTGGCAAAGCGGGCGGTTTTGAGCATCATCTCTCGGGTTTCGCCCGGCAGTCCATTAATCAGATGCAGGACAGAACGCAGATGATGCCTTTGGCATAACGCGATCGCGTTTTTCGCATCTTCGGGCGTATGGCAGAAATTCATGGCCTTTGCGGTCTGAGGATGAATGCTCTGCAGGCCGAATTCGACCCAGACTTCCTTGTGATACTTCGCCTGCATTTCTTCCAGCCATGCAGCGGTCTCTTCACAAAAACAGTCGGTTCGCGTAGCGATGGAAATCGCGCAGACTTCATCCGAGGCAAAGAAGGGAATATAAATCTTTTTCAGCGTTTCAAGCGGGGCGTACGTATTGGAAAAGGACTGAAAGTAGGCGATGCCAAGACACTCGGGCCATTTTTTGCGGGCCCGTTTCAGATTTGCCTGGTACTGGGTCTGGAGCGACTGGCGGCTTTGCAGAATCGTATCGCCGCTTCCGGCAGATGAGCAGAAGGCGCAGCCGCCCACGCCTTTGGTTCCATCCCGGTTAGGACAGGAAAATCCCGCATTGAGCGGGATTTTGGCAATTTTTCGTCCATACTGTTTCTTCATCGCATAGGAGAAGGTGTGGTAGCGCTTGTTGGTATCGGAAAAGGGAAAGGGGTTGTCCAGAATCTGGTTCATTAGAGCGTGCGTCCAACCACTTTCGCAATCGCCCGCGCTTTAGTGACCAGTTCCGCATATTTATCCGGTTTCAGCGACTGCGCGCCATCGCTCCAGGCGTGCGCCGGATCGGGATGCACTTCAATGATCAGACCGTCTGCGCCAGCTGCAATCGCGCCTAACGCCTGCGCTTCGACAAGCTTCCAGTCGCCGGAGGCGTGGGACGGGTCGATGATAACCGGCAGATGAGTCCGTTCTTTCAAAATCGGAATGACTGCCAGATCGAGGGTATTGCGGGTGTATTTCTCAAACGTGCGGATGCCGCGTTCGCAGAAAATTACGTTTGGATTGCCTTCGGACATAATGTATTCCGCGGCCATGATCCACTCTTCAATCGTATTGGCCAGACCTCTCTTGAGCAGCACCGGCTTTTTCGTGCGGCCGACGGCTTTCAGAAGATCAAAGTTTTGCATGTTGCGTGCACCAATCTGAATGACGTCCACGTTTTCAACAAATTCATCGAGCTTGTCGATGCTCATCAGTTCGGTTACGATCGGCAGTCCGGTAAGTTCTCTGGCATGAACGAGATCCTGAATGCCTTCCGAGCCGAGACCCTGGAAGGAATAGGGAGACGTTCTGGGCTTGTAGGCGCCTCCGCGCAGCATATCCGCTCCGGCTTCCAGCACTTTGCCGGCAGCCTCGCAAATGGCACCGTCGCCTTCAACCGCGCACGGGCCGGCGATCATGACGATTTTCTGTCCGCCGATTTTGATGCCGCTGACATCGATGACGGTATCTTCCGGATGGAACATGCGGTTGGCCAGCTTGTACGGCTGGGCAACGCGCTGCACGTTAAAGACGATGGGATTGGCCAGCAGGGACCGCTCATCAATGGACGCGGTATCGCCGACCAGGCCGAAGACGTCGTAGTTTTCACCGACAATTTTGGTGATGGAAAGATTGCGGCTTTCCAGATCCGCAATCAGCTCATTGACAGCCTGTTCCGGGGCCGTCTTTTTTAAAGTAATAATCATAGTGAATACAGCTCCTTTAAACTCTCGACAGATCAGAAGATCTCTGACTTACGCAAAAGAGTATCCGCTCTTTTACCGGTTTTGTCCGGGAGAGCATCGCAATTGGAAGCGATACAGGACGAAAAGCAGGAAAACGGGAAGGAAAGCGGGTGCCCGATTTTTCGAAAACGGATCGATCGGGTAAGTCTGCACTATCATACCGCCTTGAAAACTCGTTCAAAAAATTCGAGCGGAAAATTTTCATAACTCGAAAGAAAACAGGAGGTTTTGCCGCCATAAACCGCCTGCGTATTCGAGATTCTCGATATTCATTGTTATGAAACTTAAAACCACAAAAAGGAAAACCGATCGATTTTCTGGGAAGGAAAATACAGGAAATCGTCCTGACAAGGCCGTAAAATGTCCACTT
Source organism: Allobaculum fili (assembly GCF_020969955.1). Taxonomy (NCBI): domain Bacteria; kingdom Bacillati; phylum Bacillota; class Erysipelotrichia; order Erysipelotrichales; family Erysipelotrichaceae; genus Allobaculum; species Allobaculum fili. The sequence goes on from NZ_JAHDSX010000062.1 coordinate 2,644, forward strand.
TGGTCATAGCTTTGACGACAAAACGATTTATGCCTATCATGAAATCAAGGATCAGCCCCGATCCATCTGACAAGGAGTGAGTTTATGAAAATCAACATTGTTGGAAAGAATATTTCCATTACCCAGGCACTCGAAGACCGCATCACCAAGAAACTGAAAGGTCTCGAGAAGTACTTCCTGATCGGGGAAGACGACACCGCAAAAGTTCTGCTGACCTCCCATCCGAACCACAATAAAATCGAGGTCACCATCCCGACGAAGGCAGCGATCCTGCGTGCCGAAACCGTCGATGTCGATATGTACAATGCGATCGACAAAGTCGTAGACAAACTGAAAGACCAGATTCGCCGTCAGAAAACGCGTCTCGAAAGCCGCAAGGACAAGGCATCGCCGCTCTACGAAGCCTTCCTCGACTTCGATATTCTAGGTGAAGAAGATCCGGAAGACATCGTCGTCAAGACCAAATCCATCGAACTCGAGCAGCTCTCGCTCGATGAAGCGATCACCCGCATGGATCTGCTCGATCACACTTTCTTCATCTATCTCGATGATGAAACCGGCAAACCCGCTGTAGTCTACTGCCGCAAAGACGGCGGCTACGGTCTGATCGAAACCGAATAAGTCCAGAACGGGACGCATTCGCTAAAGCCTCAGGCCAGAACGAATGCCGCCTGCCCGCCGTAAGAGAACCGGGAAAATCCAGTAAATCAGGCAGAGCAGGGATCGCCCGATTCTACAGGATCTGAAAAATACAGAAGGGAAGCTGAAAAGCTTCCTTTTTCTGTATAAAGGCTGCATAGAACAATTGATAATTCTCAACACAGGACTATAAAGCATCTTTTTATGGCACAATTTAGGAAAGCGTTTTCAACCCGCTGAAAACAAACAGAGGATCCAATCGAAAGAAGCGGTTTTCTCTGGATAGGATCCTGGAAAGGAGATTGTATATGCCTGTTTCTTTTCGCAAATCGGATTTAGAAAACACAGAACCCCGAATCTGTCATTCGGGAAAACTCGGCAGCGCCGAGTGGACAATTGATGAAGACGGCCTTCTCGTCATTGGCGAAGGTACGGTGAACACCGACGAGCTTCCGCCTTCCAGACATGAGGACGAAGATACGTCCGATCGCTGGCCATGGTATCCCTGGCGCAAGGAAATCGACCGGGTAGACGGCAGCGCGCCTCTCAAGGTAATCGGTGATCTGAGCTATGCATTTGGCGGTGCCGAACGCGCCACCGTCAGCAAGCGCGGCATTTACACTTCAATTGAATCGATCGATCTCTCCGGCTGGGACACGAGCGAAGTCACCAGCATGCGTTCGCTCTTCTTTGACTGCAGCGGCATGACCGAACTGAACATCGACGGCTTTCAGACCGGAAACGTGCGGGATATGGCCAACATGTTCAACGGATGTTACAGCCTGCATGAACTGAACGTACAAAGCTTCGATACGCGAAGTGTCGAAGACATGTCCGGCATGTTTACCAGCTGCTACCTGCTCGAAAGCCTCGACGTTTCCGGTTTCGATACGTCCAATGTTCGAAACATGGAAAGCATGTTCGCGTTCTGCCACCGGCTGGGCGGTCTGGATGTATCTCACTTTGACACGTCGAAATGCGAGGACATGGGATTTATGTTCTCGGGCGACCGCGCCCTGCAAAGTCTGGATCTCTCCGGCTTCGATACCCGGCATGTGACGAATATGGACTTCATGTTTTCCGAGTGCAGCTCAATTCAGTCGCTCAATCTGGAAAGCTTTGATACCGCCAATGCCCTGAGCCTTTTCAAGATGTTCAACGATGCCTATCAGCTGCAGCGCCTGAACATCACGCATTTCCAGACACAGAACGCCCGTTTCATTCAGAAGATGTTTGACGGCTGCAAGGCGCTTTCTGTTGTCGGATTCGGCTCTGGGGTGCAGAACACGCTGAAGGCGTTTCGATCCCGCTTCCCGAAAGGCGAGTGGTATCTCAATAACGAAGGCCCGTTTGCCCTTCTCAAGCTGCCCGCTTTAGAGGAAGGCCAGACTGGCTGGCTGACACGCACAAAGCAGATGAGCGACGCCTTCAAGGACTTCTAGAGCGGCAGCTCCACGCACCTCTTTGAATCGTTCAAACCCGATTGCATTAGAGCGCATGAGCATGAAATTTCATGCGCTCTGACCTGAAAAGCGACGCAAACCATTGCGCATAATCCCTGCTTCAGAATATGGAAAGCGCTTGCGAATTGCTCATAGGTAAAGTTCGATTGGAGATTGCGTGCGGATCTTTTGAGGACGCCGGAAAAGCCGCCATAAATTTTGCAGAATTCTATCGCCGCACTTGTATTCACGCCGTCTGGTCAGTAAAATACCACAAGCGGCAAAAATCGCCCTGTACCCATTCGATAGACAAACCCCGATCGATTTCCTGGCCTGACTTTCAAAAAAATCGGCTTTCTTACACGCAGATTCCATTGCGGAAAGGACAGGCGGCCACGGGTTTTCCTGGTTTCTGACCTTTCTGTCGTATGGTAAGATAAAAATTGTTTGGAGGAGGTTTATTTATGGGACTGATGGATCGTTTTAAATCATTCGTTGAACCTGGTGACGACGAAGAATACGTAGAAGAAGATGAAGTCGTAGAAACAGCAGAACAGTCTGCACCTACAGCTCGTCCTGCTGGCAACGCGTACGAAGTGAAGAAAGACAACGGCGCACCGCATCTGGATGCCAACACAAAAATGGTTCTTTTTGAGCCGAGAAGCCTGAACGAATCGGAACTGGCTGGCAACCGCATGAAAGAAGGCCGCGCAGTTGTAGTGAACCTGCACAAGCTGACTGATGAATATGCTCGCCGCATGGAAGACTTCCTGACTGGTGTAGCCTTTGCCCTTGGCGGAGAGCTCAAGCATATCGGACCGGATGTAATTCTCTGCTATCCGAAAGAAATCGGCGTAGCAGGCTCGATCAACCTGAACGACGAAGCTGAAGAAGAATCTGCTCAGTAATCATGGCGGAAAACACAAACGGTCATGAACAGTTTTTTCGATCGGTACAGAACGGCATCGACCGTTTTGAACGATTTGGAAAACCGTTCATGACCGGTTTTTTAACCCCTTTTGAAAAAATGCAGATCGGCCGAATCGCCGCGAAAGCCGGCGGGCGATTTGACGGCGGATATCCGGACGCCGTACGCTGCCGCTTTATTCTCGACGAGGCTTTTGACCGTCCCGATCCAGAAGAAGACGGACTGTATATTCCAACAGGGGAATGCTGCGTAATGAAGGCAAAACTGCCTGCCTCTTCTTCCAGAGTGCTGAAGCATTCCGATGTGCTCGGCGCCCTGATGCACTCCGGCTTAAAGCGGGAGTCCATCGGCGATATCGTCGCAAGCCCGGATGCGCTCTATCTGGTCTGCAAGAGCGATCTGGCTGAATTCATTCATCAGGAAATTCGTCTGATCGCAAGAACCCACGTCGAATTTGAAGAATGCGATCCGCTGGAAATGCCCAAACCGGTCTTTGAGCATCTCAAGATCAACACGGCAAGCATGCGCGCCGACTGCATTGTGGCAGCGCTTGCCCATTGCTCTAGAGCGGACGCAAAAAGCCTGATTGCACAGGGATTTGTAAAAGTCAATGATGCGATTCTTGAATCCGCGAAAGTGCTGTGCAATAATGACACCATCTCTGTACGCCGCCATGGAAAGTTCATGATAGGCGAACTCGACGGTGTCAGCAGAAAAGGCAGACTGATCGTAAATATTCTGAAATATCAATAAATGAATTTGTAAACAGAAAAAGCAATGACAAAGACGCGTCCTGCAGAATTTGGAAAGCAGAGAGCAGCCGGTTTGGTGAAAAGGCTGCATGAAAAATCTGCAGGGTATCACTTTGAAGCTGAAAAGGGGAATGGAGTACTCTTTTCCGGAAGCAGACCGTTATCTGCGAGTGCTTCAGGGAAAACGCCCTGAAGAAGTAAGGTGGTACCGCGCATTGTCGTCCTTAAACAAGGGCGGCTTTTTTTGTGTCTGCAGAAAGGACGTAAGAGAATGGAGAAAAAGAACGATTATAAATCGACCCTCCAGATGATGAAAACGACGTTCGAAATGAGAGGAAACCTCCCCAGGAAAGAACCGGTTTTTCAGAAACGCTGGCAGGATGAACATCTTTACGAAAAGATGCTCGCCAAACGCGAAGGCTGTGAGCCTTTTGTACTGCATGACGGTCCTCCGTATGCCAACGGGGACATCCATATCGGTCATGCGATGAATAAAGTCCTCAAGGATGTCATTAACAAATCGAAATTCATGCAGGGCTACCAGGTTCCTTACATCCCCGGATGGGATACGCACGGTCTCCCTATCGAAACCGCGGTAACCAAGCTTGGCTATGACCGCAAGAAAATCGGTATCCCGGAATTCCGCAAGATCTGCCGTGAATTTGCGCTCGAGCAGGTAGAACGTCAGAAAAAAGGTTTCCTGGCTTTAGGATCGATCGGCGATTACGATCATCCCTACATCACGCTGACTCCGGACTTTGAAGAAGAACAGATCCGTATTTTCGGAAAGATGGCGGTAGACGGTCTGATCTATCAGGGCCTCAAACCGGTTTACTGGTCTCCTTCGAGCGAAACCGCTCTCGCGGAAGCCGAAGTCGAATACAAGGATGTAACTTCGCCGACGATCTACGTGAAATTCCAGGTCAAGGACGGCAAGAGCATCCTCGATGAAAACGACTATTTCGTCATCTGGACGACCACCCCATGGACCATCCCGTCCAACCTCGGTATTTCCGTTCATCCCCGCTTTGAGTACGCCCGCGTCAAAACCGATCAGGGCAATCTGATCGTGCTTTCCACAATGGTGGAAGAACTGATGCAGCGTTTTGGCATTGAAAACTACGAAGTCCTCCAGATCATCCCTGGCAAGGATCTCGAATATATGACCGCAACTCATCCGCTTTATCCGGAAGTGGAATCTCTCGTTATGGTCGGCGAACACGTCACTGACGATTCCGGTACCGGTCTGGTTCATACCGCGCCTGGCTTTGGTATGGACGACTTCATGATCGGCCGCAAGTACGGTCTGCCTGTCTTCGTAAACGTTGACGCGCAGGGCCGCATGATGGATGTCTGCGGACCGCGTCTGGCCGGCAAAACCGTAGACGAAGCCAATCCGATCGTCATCGACTGGCTGACCGAAAAAGGTGCGCTGCTGAGCCGTGAAGATATCGTCCATTCCTATCCGCACGACTGGCGTACGAAAAAGCCGATCATCTTCCGTGCGACAACACAGTGGTTTGCTTCCATCGATAAAATCCGTGATCAGCTCCTCGATCAGATCCACTCCATTTCCTGGGTACCGGCATGGGGCGAAGACCGCATGAACAACATGATCGCCGACCGTGCCGACTGGTGCATTTCGCGTCAGCGTGCCTGGGGCGTACCTATTCCAATTTTGTATGGCGAAGACGGCACCCCGCTGATGGATCCGGTTCTGTTTGATTATGCAGCAAAGCTGATCGGCGAATACGGATCCAACGTATGGTTCGAACGCGACGCCAAGGATCTCGTTCCGGAAGGCTATACGAACGAACATTCGCCAAACGGTCTCTTCACGAAGGAAACCGATACGATGGACGTATGGTTTGACTCCGGAAGCTCCCATACGGGCGCGATGAAAAAACGCGGCCTCGGCTATCCGGCAGACCTGTACTTTGAAGGGTCCGACCAGTATCGCGGCTGGTTCAACTCTTCTCTGATCATTGGAACCGCCGTATACGGACAGGCTCCGTACAAACAGGTTCTTTCCCACGGATTCATCATGGACGAACAGGGACGCAAAATGTCCAAATCCCTGTGGAACGCCATGGCTCCGGCGGAAATCACCAACAAGTTCGGTGCGGACGTGCTGCGTCTTTGGGCGTGCATGGTGGACTATCAGGCCGACTGCTCAGTAGGCGACAATATCCTCAAACAGGTATCCGATACGTACCGCAAAGTCCGCAACACCTTCCGCTTCCTCGTCGGCAACCTGGACAGCAATACGTTTGGCAAGGACGATCTGCTCGATGTTGAAACGCTTTCGCCGCAGAACAAGTTCATCCTCGCTCTGCTCGACGATACGGTTGATGAAGTCCGCAAGGCGTACAACGAATACCGTTTCTCAGATGCGGTCAACCTGATGGTGATCCTGATGACTAACGAGCTCTCGAGCTACTACCTCGACTACGCGAAAGATATCCTCTATTGCGATGCAGAAGATTCGAGAGACCGCCGCGAAATCCAGACCGTTCTGTATCTCACGGCTTCGATTCTGACTCGTCTTTGGGCTCCAATCCTGGCGCACACCGCCGAAGAGATCAACGACCTCATGAAGTTCGATGAAGAATCCATCCACCTTTCCGAGTTTGTTAAATCCGGTCTGATCGAAGACACCACAGAACTGAAAAAGAACATGGAAACCGCGCTTGCGCTGCGCAAGGACGTACTGAAGGCTCTTGAAGAAGCCAAGACCGACGGCGTTCTGAAAAAATCCAACGAAGCCGTTCTGCGCATCCATGCCAATGATGAACTGCGCAGTATCGTAGAGGAGTACATCTCCAATCCGGCTCAGTGGCTGATGGTCGAGTCCGCTGAGTTCACGGACGAATCGCTCAAGCCGTATTCGGTATGCGAGATCGAAGTGAAACATACGGACGGACATCTTTGCGAAAGATGCCGCAACTATACGCACAGCCATCATGAAGGCGGCGTATGCGACCGCTGCGCAGAAGTTCTCGGCGTAGAATAAACGAAAATTTCCGGTTTCTGTCCGGATCCGAAACGGTCATGGACAAATCCCTGCTTTCTAAAGAAAGATTTTTGAGACTGCCTCGTCAGCCGATTTTTCGGCCGATTGAAGCAGTCTCTTTTGTTTTCGCAGCACGAGGCAGAAATAATTTTGAAAAGCAGCTGGCCGTCCGCAAAGAATTTGAAACTGGAAAAATTCGAAAAAAATGTGAAAGTCTTTAGATGATTTAAGGCACGACGAAAAGCCCTCCTTGCGAAGGGAAATTTTTCTTAGCCGTCATCATTTGTATTTTGCGTTATACCAACAATGACTTGGTTGTTTTTTCTGCCA
>NZ_JAHDSX010000063.1:0-9256 GCF_020969955.1 Allobaculum fili
GACTCGCTTGCCGGTACAGGGATTTCACCTTCTCTGTCCGCGCTTTCCATCGCGTTCCCGTTCGCTCGTCTTTCATTTCCAGCGGTCCTACAACCCCATATCGCTATGGTTTGGGCTCTTTCCCTTTCGCTCGCCGCTACTCGGAAAATCACTTTTGTTTTCTTTTCCTCCGGCTACTTAGATGTTTCAGTTCACCGGGTTTCTCTCCATTTGCATGGATGACTGGCTATAAAACCAGCCGGGTTCCCCCATTCGGATATCCGTGTGTCGTCGCTTCCCTGACAGCTCGGCACGGCTTTTCGCAGCCTGGCGCGTCCTTCATCATTCAAGAGTGGCAAGGCATCCTCCGTACGCCCTTCCTTGCTTGATCTAGTTCTCTAACTTTGGTTCTAGTTATGCTTGTTTCGAGATTTTTCTATTTCGTAAGAACTGTTCCACTAACTGTTTCCAACTTTCGGTTAAATCTTTATTACTCTTCAACTTTTCGTTAGACCTTCTGTTATGTCTTCTTACTGATGCTCGTTTTTCAAAGATCCATTTTTCCCTGTCCTCGATGGACAGGATTTGTCTTGTGAATATTTATTGTTCCCTCACAAGGCTCATTTAGTTTATCATGGCTTTTTGATCGCGTCAACTCTTTTTGTGAATATTTTTAATATTTTCACTTTATGAATTTTATGCGATAGATAAAGTCCTTTTTCGACTTTTCAAAAGTTCTCTTTCGAAAAGCGCTCCGTTAGAATAGCATGCCCTCTCTCCGGACGCAAGTTTTATTTGTGATTTTTTCGTTCAGCTTCACATAGGATTTTTGGGACAAAACGCAGGAAAGGCGCCCGTCCTGATGTGCTCAGGATGGGCGCCTTTATTCGAAAAGATATTGTTTTTCGATTGGAAAAATCAGTCCGGATTCAGACTTGCCAGCGCTTCTTTGTCGGGGAGAAGACGCAGATCGAGAAGGCTTGAATGGAGTGCTTTGGCCGCATCGTCGATTTGCTTCTGTGAAGACGCGTGACGAATAAGAGCCTTGCCCGCGTTCAGGATAGACGTGAATTCTTCCTGACCGGCTGAAGCATAGTCTGTAAGATCAAGTGCTTCGGCTTTATCGCAGAGAGTCTCCAGGAGTGAATAGTCAAAGACAAGGGACGGATCGTCTTTTCTCTGCAGTCCATCGAGAGCGGGCTGCAGGGCTCTGGCCATCGCATCGACATCCTTCTGTCTGGAGCGTGGGAGATTTCTTACGATGGCATCCAGAGCGTTCTGAACGTCTTCAAAATTCGCGTAGTCATCCGGATCGAGAGCGTCCGCTTCCTGAACCAGAGCGTCGAGCGCGGTGTAGTCGGCAAAGATGGCTTCCAGCTGATCCAGAGCGTCTTCCAGTCGGGTGCAGGCTGCATCCACTTCTTCCTGGGACGCTTCGGGGTTGACGTAAACGACGTTGACATCGGTCAGAGCAGTGTTGAACGCAGCCCAGGCTTCGGCGTCGTAATCGGAGGCAATCAGCGACTGGGCCTGTTTCATCAGCGTATCGAGGCGGGAGAAATCTGTAGGAACAACGAGTTCGCCAATCGTGTACGTCAGCTTCGTTCCATTGGAAAGGGTGAGCAGAATCTGATCGTCCTTTTCCAGAAGATCCTCGTCGTCAAGGGTCTTCGAACCGCGGGTGATGGCAATTGTGGAACCCTCAGGCATGATCACGTTGGAAAGGAAGACTGCTTTCGTAGTCTGTACGGGAACTTTAGAAATCTTATGCGTTCCGGTATCGATCGTGTACATGTAGCTGACGAGAGAATCGACCGGCTTATTGAGCGAGCAGCTGGTAACGAAACGATTGTAGAGAGCTTTGACATCGCCGCTCGGTTCATTGGAGTAGACGGTATCGCTGCGGCAGAAATTCCAGGCGAAGCGATAGGATTCCTTGCTGCTCATATTTTCTACACTGCACGTCTGGTCGCCATGAATATCCTTGCTCAGACGGTCAATCCACGTGGTCCACCGTGCACCGTAATAGTCTTTGAGCAGACCGCCGTATTCGCGGTTGGCGTAATCGTAAACGCCCCAGGTGTAGTACGGTGCCCAGGTCGTGATCAGACCGCGCGCATTCATTTCATAAATACGCTTCGTGAAATCATCTTCGCTTTCGCCGGCTTTTCTGGACGGCTCGAGCCAGTTTCCAAGCATCGAGTTTTTGTTCGAGTTGAGCACCTGTTCCTGCAAATCCAGAAGGTCGAGGAACTCAGCAGACGCCTGATCAAACTCGGATACGTTCCTGTTTCGGTAGGCCGATGTGAATTCCTGATAAACCGGGTAGGCGCTGTTGGCGACGCACTGGCGAAGCAGCGTATTCACATCGAACTGATAGCCTTCGCTCGTTTTGAAGCGGTCATAGTCCTTCATCAGCAACGTAAGGGCGTTTTCAAACTGCGCAATATTGTAGTGACGGTCAAACGAACCGTTTGGCGCTGCCTTGGACGCATCAAAGTGCGGCATGGCGCAGAAGATGGATTCTGGCGGTGTCTTGAAGTATTCAAGATCGGAGTAGGCGGTATTCAGAAGAATTTTCCATGCCGCTTTGGCGTCCGTCGTTACCGCACCGTAGCGGCGCTCGATGTAGCTGTCGAGCCACTTTTCCACATCGATGTCTTCGCTTTCCCACATCATTTCGCCCCAGAGATCGTATTTCGCCGGATCGTTGCCCGTACCTTCCGGAGCGATGCCCATGCCGACCATGTGGCTGGTGCCCTTGCGGACACGGCCTGGAATCTGGGCGATTTTTTTCAGGTTGCCGCAAAGGCCGACGCGGCCGCCATAGTTTTCCAGCATGCAATAGGTCCAGCTACTTCCGGTGAATTCGTTCGTATCGTCAAATTTGGCATTGCGGGTTCCATCCAGATCGAGCAGCAGGATATTGTTCTGTTTTTCTTCGCTGGAAATCCAGGAAAGCAGATCGGATTCAAAAGACCAGGACTGGATAACCCAGACACAGTTCGAATCGTATTTCTTCATTGCGTCGAGAACTTCCCATCCGACGGTGTCCCGGCCAATGTCGCCGGTGTTGCCGCCTTCATGGAAGGGGTCGGTCGCATAATAGTGGGCCCAGTCGCCGTACCCTTCTTTTTGCGCCTGATAAAATCTGGTTGCGTAGTCGTCATACGTGGCGGTATTGGTTTTGAGCATAGCCGGACGCTGGATGCCGTTCCACCATCCCTGATCAATGATTTCTACCGAGGAATCCTTGGACGTGATGTTCGTAGGCACCATGCCGGAATATCCCTGCAAAACCGGCGTCATGCCTAAAGCGCGCATGGAACGCTGGTTATGCCGGGCAAGTTCTGTGCTTTTTTCAAACCAGTCGTGCGGAATCGGGCCGCTGATGTTTTCCACGTTGGCCATGTACATCCAGCCAAGATAGCCTGGTCCGACCAGCCAGTCGCGAACTTCCTGTTCGCTGTAGCCGAGTCCGCCTAAAAAGCGTCTCCAGACTTCTTCCTGACCGGTAATATCCAGAACGGTGTTGTAGCCGTTGAGGGTCAGCCAGTCGAGTTCGTTCTGCCACTCGTCTTCGCCCCAGAAGGCCATGTTGTAGGAATGCGTGCAGTAGTTGTACGCGTAGCGGACTTCATAGGGACTTTCCTTGCGGATCGTACTGGGAACTTCCACAATTTCCGCCGGCATTTTCACCTGACGGGTCTGTCGGGCAATCTGCACGCTGCAGAAATACTTGAAGTAATAGTTCAGACCTGTCGTCAGAGACAGACCTTTATTGCCTCGAATACGCACTTTTCCGTTGTGCATGTCGATTTCATACCAGTCGAGTCCACTCGACTTTGCATCATCGAGTACAAACTCAAACCAGTCGTTATAGCTTTCGCCGACTGTTCGTCCAACAATATTGCGAACTTCACGCAGCGTTTCTTCCTGCGTTAAGGGTGCGGCATAATCGGTATCCTTAAAATCCGGAATGGAAATGGTATCCGGCGACTGCAGTTCGCTATCCGTTTCTTCGCCATAGGCACGGACTTCGCTGATCGGCAGTGTATCCTGCGTGGAGCAGTATTCCACAAGGACGCGGATGTCTCGCGCTTCTTAGGAATCGATCGCAAAGCGTTCGCCGGCAGTCGGACTCGGTTTGGTATCGTTTTTCTGACCGACCAGATCGTACGTCTCGCCATCAAGAGAGGCGTAAACCGAATACTGCGCGTATTCTTCCGATCCCATCGTTACCGGCGGAATCACCTGAATCGCCGAAAGCTTAACGTTGCGTTCCAGATCAATCTGGGCGTATGCCGGGCAGAATTTTGGAGCCCAGGCGGTGTAATTGTCGCCGTCAGTCAGATTTTCCTTATTCATGCCGTCCTGCTGACTGGACACATAAACCGGGCGGTTTAAAGCCAGGTTGTTTTCGTCTTCATCGACCGGCGGCGTTACCGACGTACTCTGTTTTCCGACAATGTGAATTTCATTGATATGAACGGAAGGGTTCTTCGTATTTGTCAGCATGGAGATCATCACATAGCGAACGCCTTCCGCATCTTTGGTAAACATTTCGCCATCCCGGGTCTGGGGTGTCTGGTCTTTCTTTTCGCCATACAGAGTGTAGTCGCGGCCATCCAGACTCGTGTACACCTCATACGTGTAAGAGCGGTCATCCGCGAAATACGGAATAACCTGAATGGAACTCAGATCGAAGACACAGTTTAAATCGACGCACAGACCCGATGCGCCTTCGGCGCCCCAATACGTATCCAGATCGCCGTCTCCGGCATTTTCGGCCGGATACCATTCTTCCGAACTGCTCGCACTGATCGAAGAATACGGAACCAGATCGTGCAGTTCATCCAGACAGATCGATCCAAAGACCTGCAGTTCCTTCAGATGGGCGTTATGGTTGTTGGGCTGAGTATCGGCATGAGTAGCCGTATATTCAATGCGAATGTAACGGGCTTTGACATCCGTAAACGAATCGCTTTCTCCTTCCGGCGTGTTCCAGGTTCGATTGGCCGTTCCTGTATGATCCGCAAGAACTATAAAGGATCCTTCTTCACCGGTCGTACTGCCAAGAATTTATATTCGTAGTAGCGGTTCGCATGACCTTCATCCGGGTTAAACCAGGCCATGAGATTGATCCGATCGATCTTGCAGATCGATTCCAGGTCAACCTGAATCCAGGCAGGCCCAACCGTCGTCCACCAGGAATTGGAATCGCCGTCGACGGCTTTCTGGGCTTCACTGCCGCTTTCACTGTCGGAAGCGGTGATCGGCCTGTTCAAAGCCAGATTCTGCGATTCAGTATCTTCCTCCGCGGCCAGCATCTGCATGGGGGGACTGCAGAGGGCTCTGGGGAAGAATTCCAAGAGCAAGCACGGCGCAGGACAGCGCCGAAATGCTTTTTCTCAGTTTCATTGTTTCTCCTTCCTTTGCTCAAATTAAGCGCTTACACTAAAGAGTATACGAGTAAACTTTTACTGAAATACATGCTTCTTTTAGTCATTTGAAGGATTTTCTCCAATAGTGCGAAAACAGACGTGAAAATCCATCCGTCGCAAAGGAATAAGCCAAAGCTCTCATCCCCGGCAAAGCACAACCCGCTACGGCATAGAATGCCGGCTCTGGAATAGGGATGAACTTCCATGCCAAAAGCGCCGGCCAGCTCAAACTCGAGCAGCCGACGCTTTCTATTCTTTATTTTGAATTCTTTTTCTTTGTGGATTTGCGAACTGTATCTTCAAACCGGGATGCATAATACTCGTCGCTTCGACTGTCGAGAATATCCAGAATCTGTTTTTGAAACCAGGGGGAATCCAGGTATTCATTCAGAGAGCTGTCCAGCGTGATCATATCTTCCCCGGACTTTTTGATCAGCCCATCAAAAGAGAGCAGCAAATGCTTAACTGGCATTTCGCGGATCTTTTTCAAATGCGCCGCATCCGTAATCTGATCAAACGCATTGCGTGAAGCGACATCCAGATCGGACCAGCGTGTTCCCCTTGAAAAGAAGGTTTTCCATGCCTGAAGCACGTCTTCTGGCGAATAGCTGGACGCAATAGTTCCGCTTTTGAGCAGACTTTGTCGAAGAACTTCCAGTACGGCCAGCTTATATACTCGGGACATTTTGGTAGTTTCCATCAAATGTAGAAATTTCCCAGCCGGCGAACGCATAAACGCCTGCTGCTTTTCGTCTAAAAGGTGCATGGAATCGAGAAAAGGCAGGTAATTGTGGAACGGACTGATTTTGGCATCCTTCATACAGTATTCCAGATCTTCATCGCTGAGCGCCTGACGCAGTTCCATTCGAGACGGAATATGGCCAAGACTTTCCTTCGCGTCATAAAACAGCCCTTGTACAATCTGGAGGCGGGACTGTTTGCGCTTCGCCAGATTTTTCAGAAGATCAATCAGCTCCAGATCAAAATCCACGACGCAGTTTCGAGGAACTGAACTGGCTGAACCTTTATCTTTTCCCCCAGTCGTTCCCGGATTCACGCCGATAAGCGATGGACCAAAGGACGCAGTTTTGTAATTTCCGATAAAGTCCAGAACCGTCAGATAGTCTTTCCCCGAAGCTTTGCGCAGGCCGCGGCCCAGCTGCTGCAGGTATACGACCGCCGACTCGGTCGGGCGAAGGAACATGACAAGATCCAGGTTTGGAATATCGGTTCCTTCGTTGAACAGATCGACGCTGAACAAAATCTTCAGATCGCCGTCTACCAGTTTTTTCAACGCGCTTTCCCGATCCATATCCGTAGATGTTTCCGAAAGGTCCGGATCAGATACGACGGAAGCGCAGGGAATGCCTTTGGACTGGAAATACTTCGCCATAAAACGGGCATGTTTTCGGGTAATGCAAAAGCCAAGTCCGCGTGAGGAAGGATGCTTTTGATAATGGCGATAAATGAGAGAAGCGCGTTCCAGATTCTGATCGTACGTATGCTCCAGAGCCGCCGCGTCAAAATGCATGCCTCGGATTTTGACATTTTCGTAATCCGTCGGATCGTAAATGCCATAGTAGCGAAACGGACTCAGATATCCCTGTGCGATCGCGTCAAACAAATTCATCTGATAGGGGACGTTATAGTCGCAAAGCATATACAGATCACGGCCGTCCAGACGATAGGGCGTAGCCGTCAGTCCTAAAAGAAATTTTGGATGGAAATAGGAAAGGATCTTTTTATACTGCCTCGCTGCCGCATGATGAAACTCATCAACCACGATGTAGTCAAAAGAATCGGACGGAAGCGTTTCTTCATTCAGAAGCCAGGGTTTGGCAAGTGTCTGAACCGAAGCAAACACCAGATCCCGATCCAGTTCTTTCCGATCCCCTTCAATAAAGCCGATAGAGGCGTCAGGACGAACGGTATGGAAGGCTTTGGCGGCCTGCGCAAGAATTTCGCGGCGATGCGCGACAAAAAGTACGCGTTCAAAGGTTCGAGAATCAAAAGCAGCAAGAAAAGTTTTCCCCGTTCCCGTTGCTGCCTGAACTAAAGCGCGCTGCTGTCCTTTCTGCCGCGTTTCTTCCAGCCTGTATAAAGCTTCGGTCTGTACAGCATTCGGTTCCACCCGAATTTCGTTTCCTTCTTCCGGATTCTGATCTTCTGCTGCGAACAGATCCATCCACTGCCCGCTTTGAAACGGTTCCCGGTCCAGCTGATATTCCTCAATGGAATCTTCCGTAAGCAAAATGCTGGAAGACCAGAGATCTTCAAAACTTTTCACAATTTTCTCTGTACTTTTTTCGTTTCCCTGGGAAGAGAACGCGTAGTTCCATTCGATTCCGGAAGTGAGCGCAGAACGGGAAAGGTTTGAGCTTCCAATCAGGATTTCCATATGGTCCAAACAATGAAAAATCCAGCATTTGGGGTGGAAAGAAACAATCGGATTATTGAACAGCCGCAGCTGGGCGGTATCCCCCAGTTCATGCAGGAGGACGTGCAAAGCCGCGGGTTCTGTAATACCCATATACGTTCCGCATAACAGTCGGATCTTCGTCTTCTTTTCGCGCAGTTTACGAAAAAGCGGAAGCAGAAGGCGAACACCGGAAAGCCGGACAAAGGAGACAGCCAGTTCAATTTCATCTGCCTGTTCGCTTATCTGATTCAAAAAGGGCAGGATCTGGTTTTTGATTACTGGACCGCCGCTGAAAAATTCAGAATTCATTTTCTCCTCCTCCTTTCCTCGTAAATCGTCTGCCTCTTCTATTTATGCCAGACTCTCTCAATATACGGTACCCAGAATGGTAAGAATCCGGCTGGCATTCCAAAGATTTCGCTGGATTCTGTTTTGCAGATAAGCCAAACGGAAAAGCAGAGGACTCTGCTTTGACGATCGTCCTCTGCTTCATGAAATCGTACTCTGTATCCGTCCGGCGAAGATTTTCTGTTGAACTCTTCCGTTCAGAAACAGGATCAGGAAGAATCAAACCGTCTTTCATTCCTCTTTCGGTATTTTCTACAGAGGTTTCTTCTGACTTAATGCGTTCAGCCAGATCTGCTCGGATCGGCCGGGTCGAACATCCCTGCTCTGCCACATTTCGGTGTCTCCAAATCCGGCGGATTTCAGAAGGGGCAAAAGTGAAGATTCTGTCTGATCACAGAAAAAACGCCCGTTTCGTTCGCCTTCAAACTCTCCATATTTAAAGGAACAGTAAAACCATCCTGCGGGCTTTAACGCCTGGAAAACCTTCGGAATCACTCTGGAAAGTTCGTCCCGGGAACAGTGCAAAAGCGACGAGCAGGCCCATACGCCGTCGTACGTGTCCCGCGCCTTCAGATCTTCAAAAAGCAGCAGACGTGCATCCATTCCGGATGCGCGGCACTGATTGACCATAGCCGGGGAGCCATCCGCAGCATCCACCTCATATCCCGCCTTCGAAAACGCGAGGGAATCCCGACCGGAGCCGCATCCAAAATCCAGAATCAATCCTTTTTTGGGGAGTTTTTCCAGAAAACGGCTTTGAACCTTTCCAAAGGAGACATTTTTGGTGTCCCGCACAAATTCATTCGCATGATCCTGGTAGTAAGCTAAAGTTTTTTTATCCGCCATACATTCAACCCCTTATTCTCTAAACGAGTTCGATCCCGTCTGCTGAAGGCAGCTGTAAGGATCCCTCTCTATGGGATAGTTTATCCCCGGAGCGAAAAATCCCCGAACGATATCGGATTTCTCCTTTATCTTTCGGGGATTTCATTTTGTCTGGCAGCTTCCTATCTTTGCCTTGCGGCTATTGTCGGCGTTCTGCAGCTTAACTGGCCAGGTTCGATAT
>NZ_JAHDSX010000064.1:0-8680 GCF_020969955.1 Allobaculum fili
TCAGGATGATTTTTTCAACAGGTAGAAAATCATCCTTTTCGTCATGCCTGAGACGCAAAATATAAGAAATGACAACGCTCATGAACAGGGTATACGATTTTTATCCCTCCTTAACTTAATGACATTGTTATAAAAGAGATAAAAAACCAAAAATCTGCTAAATTTGATCAGGGTTCCCCACTCCATGCCTTCTTTTTCGGTTCATTTTGGCTGTCTTCACCCTTTTTTGGCCATATTTACGTTTATTTTGGGATTGTGGTAAATTGAGAATGATGAACAGGAATTCTTTATTACGACGCGCATGCCTGACATTTCTTATGGGCTCGCTCGCCATTGCTTCGATCGTCGTCTCGCTGACCTTCTTTCCCTTTCTGCATGAGCGGATGTATCCAGTCCGCTACATACAGAGCGAAACCCCGATTCTGAAAATTGATTCGCCCTACATTGAAAACGGTGAAATCGAGACGAGACAGTTTTCGCTCACGCGCGGACAGGAAGTGCGTCTGGTTGCCGGCGGGGCACACCTTTCGAGCATCGAAGCCGACGGAGAGATTCTCGAAATCGATAATTCCCATCTCTCACGCGATCAGCTCCAGGCTATGACACCTTCGCGCGCAAGCGTCAATCGCAAAGTCTGGCTGCGCAAGACCAAGGACGGCCCGCTCGAAGAAGCGTATATCCAGCCGGGCACGCCCTTTAAAGTGATCGACGCTGATCTCGACGATTACGATGCGAGTGCCGGGCTGCTGCGCTGGTATCAGATCGAAACGCTACCGAATTCAACAGAGGATGACGCTTCTTTCCAGCCGCTGACTGGATATATTCCCGGTTCTGTCGTGCTGTGGCTGGCCTATTCCAATGCGTCGACAGCACCCGCCAAAGAATTCCAGAAAGACATACCCGAAGCTGCTTCTCTGGGCAAGGAAGCCTACCCCCAGCCGGACTGGAAAGAAAACTCGCTTCCCGATCCGGAACGCGCTCTGAACGTTTCCCTTCCTGTTCTGTTCGACTATTCTTCCCAGATTGAAGACTATATGACACGAAACGACTTCAACACGCTGATCGTTACGCTCAAGGATGAAAACGGAAAGCTGTCCTATCTTTCCGATACCGCTTCTGCCTTTTTGGGTGATGACATCGATGCCGCCCAGCCCTGGGCCATCGATATGGACAGTTTCCGCGCTTTAGTCGACCGCCTGAAAGCCAAAGGCATTTTTATGGCCGCCCGCCTGGAAACGTTCCTCGATCCCCTTCTCGCCCAGAGCCGGCCGGATCTTGCCCTGTGTGAGGAAAACGGTACGCCGGCTCTGCTGGAAGGATCGTACTGGACCAGTCCGTATGAGCACAGGGTGTGGCAGTACAATCTCGATCTGGCGCTGGAAGCCTGCTCGATCGGCTTTCAGGAAATCCAGTTTGATTCGCTGCGCTTTCCCGCAGGCAGTGCCGGTCTGACCGATCCGAATTTGCCCGGGCGCACCGAACAAATTGACGGCTTTCTGTATGAAGCGCGCAATCTGCTGGAAGAAAAGCACGTCTATACTGGGGCGACGCTGGAACCGGATGCCGTTTACGACGAAATCAATTTGGAAAGCGGACAGTCCTTTCAGGGTATGCGGCAGGCGGCTAACCGTCTGTACGTGCTTCCCTATTTACAAAATCTGCAGCTGTTAAGCGCCAACTACGGCATCGAAGTGTTCGGCAGCGCGCACGATGTGCTGCAGGCATTCACGAGTCAGCTCGCCAAATATCCGCCGCAGGAATACGACAGCAGTCTTTGCGTATCCCTGCAGGGCTTTGGCTTGATGTCTCCCCAGACGCTCCAGGCCCAGATTCAGGGCGTTCTCGATGGCGGTCAGACTTCGTATGCGATCAATACGATCGACGGTCACCCCGACCGGCTGTATCCGTTAGAACCTGCGTTTCAGGCGCTGTCCATTCCGGCTGCTCCGTATACGGATGAAGTGTACGAAGAGCCGGTCGCCCGCCTGCATTGCCTGCCTTGTTCTTTCAGAAGAGCAGGCCTTCTTGCGACGCAAGCTGCGTGAGGAAAATGCCTTTCTCCCGATTCCTGGCACGGATATCCATTTTTTCCAGAACGATTCAAAACGATACACAAACGCCCGGCGGTTCCATAGGTTTTCCCATGAACAGCCGGGCTTTGGTCTTCGTATGTTTTCGTTTTGTATTCGCTTCTGGATCTGCAGTTTCTTCCAGAGTCTATATTTGCTTTCTATATAATATTTGATGCCCGCTTTATATTAGATGCCCGCTTTTTGAAACCAGAAAAGCCGAAGGGCGAAACGCCGCCGTTCCGTCGGGAGGCTGGCAGGCCGGCACCTTACTTCAGACGGCTCATGAATTTTTCCGCGTTCACGTCCACCCGTTCATGATGACCTTTACCCAGACATTTGTCGCCCTGCCAGGCGCTGACTTCAAATCTGGAAATGCGGCCCTTCTTTTCGAGAAGATGACTGACGATGCGAATGCGGGCATGCAGAGGACTAGGTGCGTCGTGCGTCGTATCCATATGGATGCCGACGGTGGTCCATCCCTCTTCCACATCGTTCAGCAAGCAGCTGGCTTCTTCCATCCAGGCGATCATCTGCGGCGTAGCCAGAACTTCAAGCGCGCCGCTTTTCATGGCGCACGCCAGCCCCTTCTCATCTACCGTTCGATAAATTACGGAATACATTTCTGCCATTGTCTTTTCTCCTTTTTACGTTCAGGCTTCACCCGTTTTCGCGATCTCTTTTGCCCGCCATATGACCTCATTGCGGAGGAAAAGCTCTCTTTTTCTCGAGACATTCCGATCGACAAATTCTAGGTGCAGCTTCTCTTTTTTCGCCGTCTTAAAACGGACCCGTTCTTTGTACAGTTTAACAAAACAGTCCTTTTCGACGCATTGGAATGATGTTTTGGATCGTGTTACGCTTAATGGTATGAATCCAAGACAAAATTCTTCAACACGACGCGCTTCTCCGGCGCCTTCACGCCGTCGAGAAGACCTTTACTATTTAAAAAAAGCGAAGCAGCGCATACAGAGCATGCTCATACTGAGCTATGGCATTCTCTGCATCTGCTCGCTGGCCCTGTATTCCATTTTAAACCAGCCGCTCTTTTCCAAACCGCCCTATTTCAACTCGCTGTACATGATGACGCTGTTTGTGGAGCTGGCCATGTGGCTGGGCATCTTCTTTCTAGCCGCGTTTGGCAAAAAAGCGTCCCGCTCGCTGTTTAATCTGGGCATTGCCGCCGAGTTTCTGTTTGCGGGCTGGCTCGTCTATGACCTTTTCCGGCACACCAGCTTCTTTGTGTTTTATCTCGTCTGGTGCGCGCTCGTTCTGATCAAAGGCTTTTTACTGATGTGGTTTAAAAACTGGCTCTTTGATTCCTGGTTTGGCCGCATTTATTACGACCACGTTCTCTTCCTTCCGCAGGAAGAGCAGCGAAGAGATCAGGCCCGTGCCCGAAACGCCCGCCGTGCTCGGGAGCAGCAGGCCAGAGCCGCTTCCGCACAAGCGCACCGGCAGCCATCGCCGACCCGACCGGGAGCACAGACCGCTGTGCAGCCGGAGACACGAAGAAGCGCTCCGGCACGGTCCGCCGGCTTTCAAACGAATGGTGCAGCGGATTACGGATCGAACTCTGCGCAGCCCCAGCCTTCTCGCACCCCGCTTCGAAACCGGCCCGACCCGGACTTCTCAAGCGCATCCCCGCGAAGTTCGCAAGCGGACTGGGAAGCACAGGAAAGAAAAACCAGTCGCCAGACCGCGCGCTCCGCACAGTCTTCCCCCGATTTGCAGGGAAATCCAGAGCGTGAAGAACAGCTTCGGCTTGAACGGCAGGCCAGAGCCCGCAAGGCACTGTCTTCGAAATATCCAAGAGCCGCCATTCGCATGGCGATCGGGGTATATGGCGAGCTGATCGTCTTTCCGATTCTGGTGCATCTCTTCCAGAACCGATTCGTTTCCATCGACAACGGATCCGTCTTCGCGACTGGTCTGATGTTTACCTTATGCATTCTGACCGCCGCCTTATGGACGCTGCCGATTTTCTTCTACTATTTAAAATACCCGGGCTCGAAAAAGAGTCTGTACGCGGCTCTGGGCGGTCAGCTTCTGATTCTCACCTATGGCCTGTTCATTTTGTATCGCTACTGGAAAAGCGATACGACCGTCTACCCCGACAGCGCCTTCATTCTGTTTCTGATTTTTGAACTCGTCCGCTACGCGGTTTTGATCATCATGGTGTTTCCGGCATTCCGGCTTCCCAATATTTACGATCCTTATCGCAGCCGGCCGGCTTCAGATGAGGAAGAAAACTATGACGTCAGTGAAGAGGGCGTCCAGTTTGAAATTTATGAAGACGATGATCCCCTTGATGAGGAAAATGAGGAAGAGGACAACGAAGATGCAGACGGCCCCGAATCCGATTTTGCGGGACGCCGCTCTGGCCGTTTTCGAAGACGGTAGCCGTTCCCCTTTCCAATCGTTTACAGACCTTTTTAAACCCATAGAGGCGCTGGCAGCGCATCGATCGAAACCCGATCAAAGCGTACCAGCGCCTTTTCTGCATCCCTGCCTGCTTTTTCCAGGCGCAAAAGCAAAGGCCTCTCTGTCCTTCTGGATCTGGAAAAGATCTTCAGGCAGAGAGGTCTTGAATGCATCAAACAGGTTCGACCGAGCCGCAGCTCTTTCGATTATTCTGCGGATTCGATGATGGAAGATCTCCAGTGTTCGTTGGGTTTTACGCCAAGAATTTCGCAGACGGTTGCTGCGATGTTGGAAAGACCCATGTCATCGTCCTGCTTGAGCTTGCAGTCGTAGTTGTAGACGATGAACGGAACCTTGTTGAGGGTATGGGAAGTTTTCGCCTTGAGCGGAGCGCCGGCTTTCTTTGGCTTCTCATACATTTCATCGGCATTGCCATGGTCGGCGGTAACGAGCAGAACGCCGTTTACGGCTTTAACAGCTTCGATGACGCGGCCAAGGGCGAGGTCAACGGATTCGACACCGATAATTGTGGCTTCCAGGCTGCCGGTATGGCCAACCATGTCGCCGTTTGGATAGTTCGTCCGCAGGAAGTCGTACTTGCCCGAACGGATGGCTTCGCAGAGCTTGTCGGTAATCTGAGCGGATTTCATCCACGGACGCTGCTCGAACGGGATTACATCGGATTCGATTTCTACGTATTCTTCTAGTTCTTCGGAGAACTTAGCGGCACGGTTTCCGTTCCAGAAGTACGTTACGTGACCGTATTTCTGGGTTTCGGAAATGGCGTATTCGCTGATGCCGGCATTAACGAGCTGTTCGGTCAGCGTGTAATGGATTTTTGGCGGTTCCGTGAGGTATTTCTTCGGAATCTGCGCATCGGCATCGTACTGCAGCATGCCCGCAAATTTTACGTTAGGAACTTTTACGCGATCGAACTTGTCGAACGATTCATCGGCATCGAAAGCGATGGAAATTTCCTGAGCGCGGTCGCCGCGGAAGTTGAAGAGGATAACGGAATCGTTGTCATTGATCGTTCCTTTCGGATCGCCGTTTTCATCGACAACGACAAAGCCTGGCAGGTCCTGGTCAACGACGCCGGTTTCTGCACGGTACGTTTCAATGGCTTCGGTTGCGGATTTGAAATTGCGTCCAAGGCCGCGCACGTGAATCTTCCAGCCTTCTTCAACCATTGGCCAGTTGGCTTCGTAACGGTCCATCGTGATTTTCATGCGTCCGCCGCCGGAAGCGATCTGAGCGTCGAAGTCGGCATCGTTGAGATCGTTCATGAAGCTTTCGATTTCATCGACGTATTTCAGTGCGCTCGTTTCCGGAACGTCACGTCCGTCGAGCAGGATGTGCAGACGTACGCGTTTCACGCCTTCTTTTTTCGCCTGAGCGATCAGAGCCTTCAGATGATTGATATGGGAATGAACGTTGCCGTCCGAAAGAAGGCCAAGGAAATGCATGGTGGAATCGTGTTCCTTTACGTTGTTTACGAGTTCTTTCCATGCAGCGGATTCGAACATTTCGCCGGATTCGATGTTCTCGTTAACGAGTTTGGCACCCTGCGAGTAAATCTGTCCGCTTCCGATGGCGTTGTGACCAACTTCCGAGTTGCCCATGTCGCCGTCTGTAGGCAGACCTACAGCCAGACCGTGCGCACGCAGTTCTGTGTGCGGGCAGGTTTCCCAGAGTTTGTCGAGATGCGGTTTGTATGCCATTTTTACGGCATTTCCAAGAACGTTGTCAGACAGACCTACGCCGTCCATGACAACAAGAACTACAGGTTTTTTAACCATTTCAATATTTCCTCCTGGTTTATCCTCTTTATTATAGCGATATGCGCTTCGACCCGCCTTGAAAAACCAATTTTCTGCCCGCATTTTCAGGCATGGATAGTTTGCTTAAAAGCCTTCTTTTCACCGGGCATGCCTGCCGCTTTTAAAAACGGCGGCGCCTGTTTCATTCGAGAGAAACAGGCGCCGTTTTGTACACATACTTCAAAAGCGAAAAACGTTTTCTTCCATACAGACGTTTCAAAAGGATTTCAGGCGACCGGACTTCCTCCACATCCGCGTGCTTTTCCACGCGTCTTGCGCAAAGAAAAGCCAGTATGCCATCCAGAAGCAGAAAGGCCAGCGCCATCTTGTAAATGATTCGAACCAGATCCGCGCCTTGAATTGTCGGACTGTCCAGAAGTGAAATGAAACCGGGTTCGAACACAAACAGCAGGCCCGCCGCAGTCAGCTGTACGATCAGCGCACACGCAATGCCGGTCGCGATGAAAATCAGCCACTCCGAGCGGCCGTTTCTGTGGCCATAGGCTATGCCGAAGGCGCCGGAAAGCATATAGGCGATCCACTGGACAATCACCTCAATGACAAACGCCAGGACCATCTGGCGTGCATCGACATCCAGAATGCCCCCAGTCTGAATTTCCGCGAAATCGTGCAGAACAAACGGCAGGGCCACCATAGCCGTAAAAAGCGCGATCAGAAGCAGAAGCGTAAGCAGACTCGTCACAAACCAGGACCAGTAAATGGTTTTCCGGTTGTAAGGCAGCGTACGAATGAGATACGCTCTGGCGCTGTAAAAGCAGTCCGCAAACAGCTTCCAGATTTGAAAAAACGCTTAGAAGACCAGCGCCGCGCTCATCACAAATACCGCAATCAAAAGCAGATGACAGAGCAGCGAATAAAAGCGGCCGCTCCAGTCCAGACTGACCAGAATAAGCCATACGCTATAAACGATCAGCTGAATCAGCCAGACCGGAAGCAGACGCTTTCCGATCTGGGCAGTAAAGGTTTCGGTCAGTTTTTTCATAGCAGTGTCTCCACGAAAATCTGTTCCAGCGATTTTCCCTGTTTCTGACGAAGCGTATCCGCGTCTTCGTCCAGAACGATTTTTCCGTGCCGCAAAATGAGCGCCCGATCGAGGATGCGTTCAATTTCGCCGATCATATGCGTGCTGATCAGAATGGATGCTTCCGGACTGGAATGTTCCAGAATCAGATCGAGAATTTTCTGTCTCGCGACCGGATCGACACCGCCGATCGGCTCATCGAGAATATACAGTTCGGCCTTGCGGCTTAGTACCAGAATCAGCTGCTGCTTTTCCTGCATGCCCTTGGACATCGATTTAATCGGCTGATTCAGATCCAGATCCATCGCTTCCATGAGCCGGCAGGCTTTTTTGCGATCAAAATCCGGATAGAACTTTTCAAAAAAGCGAAGAGTTTCCTTTCCGTTGGCGTTCAAATCCAGATACGTTTTTTCCGGCAAATAGGAAATGCGCAGATGATCCGAGGGATCCAGCTTCTTTCCATCGGCGGAAATCTCTCCCTGCTCATAGACGAGCAGATCGTTGATGCACTTGATCAGCGTACTTTTTCCAGCGCCGTTCGGGCCAAGCAGACCGGTAATCTGTCCGGGTTCGAGCGTAAACGACACATTCTGAAGCACCGGGCGGTTTCCATACGATTTACTGAGATGACGAACGTTCAGTTCCATCATTTACTCCTTCCTTCAGAAGGCGGATGCTTTCTGACGCGGAAAATCCAAGAGCCTGCATTCCACGCAAAAACGTTTCGCAGAGCGTTTTTGCGGCTTCTCTTTTTTGTCCTGCCAGGGTTTCCGGATTGTCGCAGACGTACTTTCCGCTGGTACGCCGTGTTTCAATCAGGCCCTGACTCTCCAGCCTGGCCAGCGCTTTCTGAACAGTATTGATATTTGTCCGGCTTTCGAGTGCAATTTCCCGAACGGACGGCAGCTTATCGCCAGGGGCGAATTCTCCCCGAACGATGGCGCCTTCGAGAATAGAAGCCAGCTGCAGATATACAGGCGAGTCGTTTCGAAATGAATAGTCCATAATCTCTTCCCTCTGTCTTATCTGTATCACTTGGGTAATACAAAGATACAGCTTGGCATTTCCGATGTCAATGCCTTTGTCGGGCCGTATTTCCCGTTTCGCCACGGAATCAAAAACTGTATACCCGACGCAGTATGCGTCTATTTTAGGCCGAATCCATGACCGCCTGCGGATTCTGATTCGTGCAGTTCCGTCGTAAGCGTCAAATAAAAGACGGGTATTTTCTCGACCGCCTCCTTGGGATAATTCCTTTATTCAAGGAGGCTTTTTCATGGAATCAATCATCCCTGCAATCGATCTCGGTATCGATTTCTCCAAAG
>NZ_JAHDSX010000065.1:0-8428 GCF_020969955.1 Allobaculum fili
ACGAGTAGAGCGAAATTTGGAAAGAAGAGAGGGATCGATAATCTTCGTCTCTTCAGGATCCAGACCAAGAAAGAACTTCATTTCGAGGTCGAAGGTTGCCTTATGGATCAAATCACGATCGGAGAGCTCGTGAGCGGCTTTAAGAAGCAAAAGCTTAAGCATAAATTCAGGATCGACCGCCGTTCTTCCATAATCCTGTGTATAGTTCTCGCCAACGATATCCCGAATAAAGGAAAAATCGACATTTTCCTTAAGCATTCGCCAGAAGTTCGTTTTGGGAATCAAAATGTCGTAAAGATCAAGGTAAGGGCTGTAGCTAAGAGTCAGAGTATTCGAGTTATTCAACATAAACTTCGTCATCCTATAAATATTATATAATAAAATCAATTTTAAATATTAATAAATTCGATCATCGGTGCGGATACTTCAGACAAATAAAAATTCCGACATACAATTTACTTATGTATGTCGGAATTTAAAGAGACTTTTTCAGCAGCCTCATGGAAAATCCGTTTTTTTTATTGGAATGGGTAACATCCGCTTCATCAGCAGGAAGCGGATCGAACTGTTCCTTTCCTTACCGGAATGTGTAGCGCAGCCAGATGGCTCCGTCTGGATAGGACTGGACATGATCGAGATGAAGCTTGAAAGGTTTTCGATCCATGGGAAGTCCGTCAAATACAGCCCGCATTCCATTGTGGCCGTCGATGGCCGGTCCAAGAAGGATGCTTACTTCATCAAGCAGTCCCGCATCCAGAAAGGCGCCATTAATCGTACCGCCGCCAACGACTACCATCCGTCCTACATGGAATTCGTCTTTGAGAATTTCGCAGACGCGCGGCAGATGGATCCGGTCTTTTCCGCAGGCAATCCAGGAAATATTTTCGAATCGAGATCGTCCAGATAATCTTTCCTCCCCTGTTCAGAGACCACAATCAGCAGGGGATCTTCCAGATCTTTCGCTTTCGGCCAGAGCAGCGTTCCGTGGGTATCGAGGACGATTTCATAATGATCTGTGGTCTGGTTTTTGGAAAAGGCAGTTTTACCGATGGACGGTGCATCTTTTGCGCTCTCAAATTTTCCAGGCAGAGCCATTTCCAGTTCGGCAGTCACCCGTCCGCTCACATGTGAAGGGGTGTCTAGAGCCTCGAGCGTTTCATAATATTCGTCCGAACCGTCAATGGAGGCGGTAATGGCACAGTCGATGCGTCCATCGAGGGACATCATCATATGGCAGAGGATATAGGGCTTGTTCATTTCTTTCTCCTTGTCTTTGATCTTTTCTCCGGATCCGTCGGATCTGCATCTTCCCGAGAGGGAATACAAAGCCGGTTTCGATCGCAGAGAGTTTTCCTTATCTATATCGTACGACCTGAAGCTTGCTTCAGGTCAAGCACGGTCTATCTGGCTGCCGCAAACTGATCAAAGGGGAAATGACTTACGCGGATATGTATCCAAAGAAAAGAAAACTCCTCCGGATTGGAGGGCCAGAGGAGCAGAGACGAAAATTGAAAGTATGGATAAAAGTAATTTGGATAAATAAGGTTTTGGATAAGGAATGGATTGGATTCGTTTAGAACTCTGGTGATGCGAGATTTCAAACAGGGATCAGGCGTCTGGATACAGATCGGTAGAGAGGTAGCGGTCTCCGCTGTCCGGCAGCAGAGCAACAATTGTCTTGCCTTTGTTTTCCGGACGGCTGGCTACCTGTTTGGCTGCCCATAATGCGGCACCAGAAGAAATACCGGTCAGCAGGCCTTCTTTCGCGGCCAGTTCCCGTGCACTGTCATAGGCGGCCTCGTTGGAGACTTCGATCAATTCGTCATAAATGTCACGGTCGAGCGTTTCTGGGACAAAGCCGGCGCCGATGCCCTGAATTTTGTGAGGACCGGGCTTTCCGCCAGCCAGTACAGGCGATCCCGAAGGTTCGAGAGCGATGATCTGGATATCCGGATTTTTTTCCTTGAGGTATTTGCCGGTACCGGAGATCGTTCCGCCTGTACCTACGCCGGAAATGAAGATGTCGACTTTGCCGTCGGTATCTTCCCAGATTTCCGGACCCGTGTGTTCGTAATGCGCTTTTGGATTAGATGGATTGTCAAACTGATCCGGCATGAAGCTGTTCGGAATTTCCTTGAGCAGTTCTGCGGCTTTGGCAATGGCGCCTTTTGTACCCTGAGCACCGGGCGTTAAAACGACCTGGGCGCCGAACGCTTTCATGAGCTGACGGCGTTCTTTGGACATCGAGTCCGGAAGAACGATAATCGTCGGATAGCCTTTGGCAGCCGCGATGGCGGCCAGGCCGATTCCGGTATTGCCGGAGGTCGGTTCAATGATGGTTGTGCCAGGTTTGAGGCGGCCGTCTTTTTCGGCATCTTCAATCATCTTGCGCGCAATTCGGTCTTTGACAGATCCCGAGGGATTAAAATACTCCACTTTGGCGAGAATTTTTGCATCCAGGCCGTTCTCTTTTTCGATGTGCGTGAGTTCAACGAGCGGGGTGTGTCCGACCAGCTGATCGGCAGCGGTATAGATCTTGGACATAGCGGGGGTCCTCCTTCTGAACAGGTTTCAAACCGTTCCTGTATGTCGTTCCTGTATGTATGGTTACGGATTTTGTGCATGGAATGAATTGACATGCCCAAATCTTCAATCCGATCGAAAACGAGCATGGCGCAAGCATAATCCAATAAACCTACTAAATCAATAGGTTTATAAAAGGCTGGTTTGTTTTAATAAAAAACGCTTAAGAAAATCCGAAAGAAAGCGAATTCCAGAAAATGCAAAAAAAAGCCCAGTTTAAGGGATATAAAACATAAAACGGACGAAGCTTTCGCTTTAAAAACGTTTGACAGGTAAAGGAAGGGTTGAAGGAAGAAAAATGGTCGGTCCAACAGGAAAAATTAAAATATATCAACAGAAGCATTTTTTATACACCGAAAAGCGGATGAAAACGCCTTCAAAAAAGTTTATCCTATCTTTATACCTATCATTTCGGCTGGATCATCGGGCA
Organism: Allobaculum fili; assembly: GCF_020969955.1. Classification (NCBI taxonomy): domain Bacteria; kingdom Bacillati; phylum Bacillota; class Erysipelotrichia; order Erysipelotrichales; family Erysipelotrichaceae; genus Allobaculum; species Allobaculum fili. Next base: position 3,014 of record NZ_JAHDSX010000065.1, read on the forward strand.
CTTCTGACCGAAATGGGACAGTTCTGTTTCTTCTCAACGATTAGGGCAAGTCTGAAGGAGGGGGCAGAACCGGATATCAAAGGAAAGGAAACTTCATGAAAAAACGAATCTGTTCCGTCCTTCTGGCTGCAGCACTCGCCATGCCTTCCGTAATGCCGTCCTACACACTCACGGCATTCGCGCAAGAGCAGAACGAAACTGCGCCGCAGGCGGATACAACTCTGCTGTACAGCCATGACGATCTGGTCACACTCAATAACGGGGACAATCCTCTTACCGTCACGGATGTTGCGGAACTCGCGAAATTTGCTGCACTCGAAAGCTTCACCTTTGAAACGAGCTTTACCTGCACCAATGCGCTTTCTACCGTGTTCTTTATCGGCAATTCTTCCCAGAACTCGCACTATATGAACGTCTTTGTGACGAATGGCGGTACCGTGGGCATCGAAACCCTGACAGCCAGCGGTCAGAAACCAGTCGATACAAGAGTGGCACTCACGAACACAAGCTTTGGTGAAGAACATCTCCTTGCGGTTTCGTTCGATGCAAAATCGACGGTGAAATTTTATATCGACGGAAAACTGGTTCATTCCGCGAATGTAACTGCGAACGCGGTTAAGGATGTTCTCAGCGGTGTCGACTACGTTGGATTTGGCAAGGGAAATCGCGCAAGCGGAGGAAACAACTATCCGATGAGCGGAACGCTGAAAAATATCCGCGTTTACTCGGATGCAAGATCCGGAGAGCAGATCATTCAGGATCAGCTTGGAAACCTCGCAACTACTGCCTATTCCGGCGGTTCTGTCTATGATGCGAACGCTGCCAGAAAGACGGATACGAGCACGGAAAGTATTGATTCCCTTAAGGATATGACCGAAGGCACCTGGGCGGTACGCTTCCGCATGGACGGATCCAAAACGAATGGACTGAGCTATCTGGCTTCCTTCTCTCAGGGAAGCGTCCGGGATAATTTTGTCTCTCTGTACCTTCACTACTACAACAATGAATGGCGTGCCGGAATTGATGCACCAGGCAAGAATATCGGCGCATATAAAGTCATTCCTGACACAATCAACGTAACGGATCAGCACTGGCACGATCTGATCGCAGTTCGCTCCGGAAATAACTGGACATTCTATCTTGATGGACAGTCTCTGGGAACGGCATCCAGCACAGATGCAGGCTGGTTTAATAAGATCACTGCCCCCGATACGATTTCGTACGGTTTCTGCAAGAGATCTCAGGCAGACATCATGAACCCGTTTGGCGGATCGATTGAAAGCATAAAGGTTTATCCGGGAGTTCTGAACGCAATAGAAGCTCAGCTCGCTTCAGAAAGTCTTTCCCTTTCTGGGCAGACTACCGTTAAGGACGGCTATCTGTCCGATAAGACAACACTGTTTGAAGTCGGCTATGACAAATCTGCAGCTTATCGTATTCCTTCGCTGATTACGACCGACAAGGGTACCGTGATCGCGGGTATTGATAAACGAAACGACGGCTTTGCCGACCAGGGAAATATCGACCTGGCCATTCGTCGTAAAGAAAGCGGCAGTACGGAATTTGATGATCCGATTATTATCAGCGACCTGCTTAAAAAGCAGGGCGGAAAATCCGCAGTTATGATCGACTCTCTGATGATGCAGGATCTCGACGAAGATTCGCCGCACAAAGGACGCATCCATCTGCTGGTCGACATGTTTACCCAGTCCAACGCAGCGATGGAATCTGGAAACCAGGAAAACGGCGACCAGTATCTTCATATTGGAAACAACGCTTACAGAGCGGTTTATAAAGACGGGGAATCACAGCCCTACGCAGTCGTTGAAGAAGACGGCTACGGTATCGTCTATACGACTACCGGAAGCGGCGATTCCATTCAGCTCGGTACAAAGACGGACTACACCGTAACGCTTCATGGACCGCAGCCGTTTACAACGCTTGGAAACCTGTACAAAAACGGAGAATACGCCGGCAATATCTTCATGAACGAAGACGGCCCAGACAAGGGCGAACTGCATATGAAGAAACATATGAGCATCTGGCATTTCTATTCCGATGATGACGGCAAGACCTGGTCTGAACCGCAGAACATTACGCCAATGGCCAAGGAATCCTGGATGACATTCTTCGGAACCGGCCCCGGCCGCGGTCTGCAGCTGACGAATGGCCGTCTGGTAGCACCAATCTATACCGCAACGAAAAATAACTTTGGCGGTTCGCAGTATTCCGCCACAATCGTATCGGATGACTTTGGCGAAACCTGGAAGCTGAAAAATTCTCCAGTACAGGACGTATGGGGATATGACCGTTCTCAGGGTAACGGAAACATCTTAACCGAAGCCCAGTGCGTTCAGCTTAAGAACAGCGACGTGCTGATGTTCATGCGGGCTACCGGAGGCAAAGTGAAAGTGGCCCGTTCCACAGACAACTGCGAAAGCTGGGAATCGATCGAAGATACTCCGATCGCCAACGTATACTGCCAGCTTTCTGCCATCAGCTATACCGGTAAAGACGGCAAGGAACGCGTAATGATCGCTACACCGGCCGGACCTGCCCGTACGCATGGCGTAGTCACCGTCGGCGAAGTTCAGGAAGACGGTTCGATCGATTGGCAGATCGATAAAGCCAAACTAATGGAGCCCACGGGTTACGCTTATTCCTGCCTGACCGAAATCGCTCCGGCAGAAGATGGAACCAAGCGCTTTGCGAACTTCTATGAGCTGAATAACGATCCAATCGTTATGACCTATGTGGAATTCGATGAAAATTATCTGTATTCCGACGAAGAAGCGATCGAAAACAAGGCACCGGAACTGACCTTCACTTCTGCGAAGATGGTCGATGGAAAACTCGTTGTCGAAGCTTCGGCGGATCAGACCGTATTTGCGGCAGGCGATGTGAAACTGCAGGTCAGCTGCGAAGACGAAACTGCAGAACTTGCCCTCAAGTCGGGAAGCGGTTCGACTTCTCTCGTTTTTGAAGGCGATATCCCATCTGACTGGACGTATGCGAGCGCCGATTCTCTCAAAGAAGGCGCTGAACTGAGCAACGTATACGGTAAAGCCGCAGTGATGACAAAGCAGGATCTGATCGACTTTACGGTTGTTCATCCGGCTTCTATCGTCGCATACACCTCACAGTTCTCTGACTCCACAGCGGAAAATGCCGATGGTGCAGCTGTAAACATTATTGACGGCAATGAGAAAACGTACTGGCATTCTCACTACAACAATTCACAGGTTATGCCGCAGGTGATTACCTTTGATATGGGCAAGGAAGTTACCGTCGTTCAGATGAACTTCCTGAACCGCCAGACGAGCACCAATGCCATCTGTAAAGACTTCCTTCTGGAAAGCAGTACAGATGGACAAAACTGGACGGAAGTTCTGGATTCGACAATGCCGAATACGCAGAAATGGATTCATGTTGCTCTTCCGGAAACCACAGCACGTTACTTCCGCTTCTCGGAAAAGAACAACTACAGCAGCAATCTCTGGGCTACCATCGCTGAGCTCTCCTTTAATACGCCAGGCGGAATCGACACACGGGCTGGAGACTTCAGTGCCCTGTCCAATCTCGTAGGCAGAGTCAAGGGCATGGAAGACGGTATGACAAAGGCTTCCTGGGACAACACCAAAGTCGTTCTGGAAAAAGCGGAAGCCATGATCACTGCAAACAACGCCAGCCAGAGCGAAATCGATGCGACTCTGCAGGATCTGCGTGACGTATCCCGTCAGCTCACCACCAAGTCCTTCCTCCAGAAGGAAATCGACCGCTTCAATGACCTCAATGCATCCGACTACACGGCTGCTTCCTGGAAGAACTATACCGATATCCGTACGGAAACGATGAATACGATCGATCAGATCGAAACGCCGATTGATATGGATCGCAAGCTGATGAAACTGGCCAATGCGCGTCTGGATCTGGAAGCCTACGTTCCGGTAACTGTGGATAAGTCTCAGCTGCAGACTGCATTCAACAAAGCCTATGCTCTGGACTTCACACAGTTCAAGGATGGATATAAAGCTCTCGAAGATAAGAAGGCCGAATATCAGGCCCTTCTGAATTCGGATGAAGCGACACAGGAAGAAGTAAACGCCAAAGCGAAAGAGATCAACAATCAGCTGCTGGCTCTTCGCCTGAAATCAAATTCCGAAAAGCTTTCCGGCATCAAAAAATAAGGATCAAGGCTTGAGATAAATCCGTTTCCAAATCCATATGGAACGGTAAGATTTTTCAAAAGCAGTAAGGCTGCTGCCTGTCGACGGATTCTATTCCGTTCACCGGCAGCAGCCTTTTTGTATGGACACCGATTCGAAGGAATCGGAGTCCGTCCCGATGAGAAAAAGAGAAAGAAGAATTTCCAACGTCTGTTTTTAAACTTCACATAGTGGCTAATTTATGTAACCTGCACAATGAATCTGAAACCGCCGGCCGCTATAATGTATTAATAAAAAGGGAATGATTAGTTCATTTCGAAATCTGCGATCAGGAAAGGAAGTGACCTGTATGATTTCTACCCGTGGACGCTATGCCCTGCGCGTTATGCTTGAACTGGCGAAAGGCGATCCGGATCAATGGATTTCCTTAGACTCCATTGCTCAGACACAGCACATGTCGAAGAAATATCTGGAAAGCATTATTCGTTCGCTCGCAGCGGATGGATATGTTCAGGGACTGCGAGGAAAAGGCGGCGGCTATCGCCTTCTGAGGAAACCAGAAGATATTCGCCTGAGCGAAATTCTTCGCAGTGCTGAGGGAAGTCTGGAATCGGTAGCCTGTCTGCGAAATCCCGATTATGTCTGTGATCGAAAAGCGGAATGTGAAACGCTGCCGCTGTGGATCCGCTTCGACGGTATGGTGAACGACTTTTTTGACGGACTGACGCTCCAGGATCTGGTCGATGGAAACATCTGATTGCGCAGGCCCTGATCCCGAACGAGCCGTGAAGAAGGGCAATAAGTTGACATTCTTTTTCGAATGACCTAAGCTTAGGAAGCTGTGTTTCTGGAAAGCCGAAAATAAACAGCGGCAGAAAGAAATAAGCCGACTATACGTGAAATTGGTTAAAAAATTCACAAATAATGCTTGCATCGCCTGGATGCCCGTGTTATTATAGTTGAGCGCTCAGGGAAATCGCTTCTCTCAGTCGTCAAATCACCTTTAGATATCTAAGAAAACAGCTTAAGTGAAAATCTTGAAGAATTTCACGAATAACTGTTGACAGAAATTTCTGACGATGATAGGATAAACAAGCCTTGTGAGAGACATTGATCTTCTCGCAAACAGATGGCTCTTTGAAAACTTTACAGACAGATCAAGAAATTCGAAATACACAACGTCGATTCTTAAAATCACAAAAAGTACTCGAACAATCATTTATTCACGAAACATTAAACGCATAAGCGT
>NZ_JAHDSX010000066.1:0-8316 GCF_020969955.1 Allobaculum fili
GATCCGAAGTATGAAGAAAACGATGAAGAATAAAAAATACGCCAAGCGGGATCTCGAAAGGGATCCCGTTTAGCGTATCTAATATTCAGTCTCGCGTATACCCGTCGATTGTTTGACACTTACAAAAAAGCGGTTTCACTACTGTGAATATAAAAAAGGACGCCGCAGCGTCCTTCTGTATTCTGTATCGAAATTAACCTTTGATCGTAACGGTTTTTCCGTCTGGACCCGGTGTGTTTTTCAGGTAGTCGATAATTTCGGCTTTGGCATCCGCTTTGCACGGTTTGCACTTCCAGGAGTCGGTATCTCCGCTGACCATGGCGTCCGCGAAACCGCTGCAGCCTGGATAGCCGCAGCCGCCGCAGTTGTAGCCTGGCAGCTTGGAGGTAACAAACTCAACACGCGTATCGGGTTCCACATGGAATACTTTGGCAGCGACGCCAAGTCCTGCGCCCAGAATGGCGCCCAGAACGAGCATCATCAGAATAGCCTGTACCATCATGTGACCTCAACTTTCTTCTTTAGGATGGTTCGGGCACGAGAGATCCCGGCAGCCCGAACAGTCCGGAGTGAGATTTTCGCATCCTTCCGGCTTCGGTGTCTTTCTGTTTTTAAGAAACAGGAAGACATACAGACCGACCAGCGCTCCGAAAAACAGGATCGCCAGAAGAATACGTCCGATGTTATCCATTAAATGATTCCTGTCAGTCCGGAGAAGGCCATGGCCATGAGGCCGGCAACGATCAGAGCGACAGGGTTGCCTTTAAAGCAGGCAGGAACATCAGCGGTATCGAGACGTTCGCGGATGCAGGAGAAGATGTACAGCACCAGAGCGAAGCCTAACGGAGTACCGATTGTGTATACGAGCATGTGTGCAATGTCGTATCCGTTGGAGATGTTAACCAGGCAGACGTTGAGTACAACGCAGTTGGTCGTGATCAGCGGCAGATAAACACCTAGGGATTTGTACAGAGCAGGTGACTTCTTTTTGAGGAACATTTCCGTGAGCTGTACAAGCGAAGCGATAACAAGAATAAAAGTAACCAGGTCCATGTATTCCAGTTTGAGAGGAACAAGAACCAGGTAGTAAAGCGCGTAGGTTACAACACCGGCTGCGAAAATGACGAAGACAACCGCCATGCCCATGCCCAGCGCGCTCGATTTCTTTCTGGATACACCCATGAACGGGCAGAGACCCAGGAACTGGTTCAGAATCGCGTTGTTGAGCAGAACGGAAGTGATCAGAAGAGCAATCAGTTCACCGATCATACATTAAGCCGCCTTTCCGGCTGCCGCTGCTTTAGCGGCTGCCTCTTTCTGTGCTTTCTGGGCAGCTTCTTCTTTTTTGGCTGCATGGCTCTTATAGGCTGTCAGTGCAGCAGCCAGGCAGGCAAAGGTAACAAAGGCACCCACCGGAGAACCAAACAGAGAAATGGTAAAGCTTTCCGGAATCAGAGTAATGGAGAAGAGCGTCTGCGCCTCGTTGAACGGGTTGGTCATGGACAGAACGCCAGTGGACAGAATCTGACGGATCAGAGACATGGCCAGTACGGCGAGCAGATAGCCAAGACCCATTCCCAGACCGTCGAGTGCGGAATCCCATACACCGTTTTTGGAAGCGAAGGCTTCGGCACGGCCAAGGATGATGCAGTTTACAACGATCAGCGGAATGAAGACGCCAAGAGAAGTATCCAGAGCCGAGGCATACGCCTTAATCAGCAGCTGGATAATTTTTACAAGCGTAGCGATGATGACGATATAAACCGGGATACGGATATCGTCGGGAACAAGCTTGCGGATTGCGGAAATGATCATGTTGGAAACAATCAGAACGCAGATTACCGCAACACCCATACCAATCGCATTGTTAAGACTTGTGGTAATGGCCAGAGTAGAGCAAAGGCCAAGGTACAGTCCGAAAACAGGGTTTTCCTTGATCAGACCGTTTTTGAAGTTTTGCATTCGATTCATCTGACGGTCTCCTATTCTACTTCAGAAGCCAGCTCTGCACATTTGTTAATGGCATCGACTACAGGCTGAGAAGTCCTTGTGGCACCGGAAATGGTATCGAGTTCTCCGGCAGCATCCTTTCCGATAATGGACTGCGCAAACGGCTCATCCATAATCTGCGAACCGATGCCTTTGGTGTCGCCGTTGGAAATGGCCTTGAAGGCGCTGATCGTTCCGTCGTCATTGTTAATGCCGACAAGGAACGTGGTTCCGCCGTCATAGCCGGCTACAGTGCACTTGAAGATGACAATATTTCCTTCATAGGTGTAAACGCCTTCGACTTCCGGGTTGTCCGGTGTGATGTCGGCGGTATCTACGACCTTGAAGTCGTCCACGGAAGCTTCCGGATACATTTCCAGAAGCGAAGCCTTTTCGGCTTTTTCATCATTGGACTTGATGACCGGAGCGGTCATGGAGTTGGCAAAGGAGAGCGCGCCGCCTGCGATGGCAGCAACGACGGCCAGGAAGATGGCCAGGTAAGCTGGACTGTCTTTTTTCATGACTTACGCCCCCTTCCCTTCGTTTTCTGTATTCATTACGAGTACAGCGGTTTCCTTCAGTTCAGACGGAATGGCTCTCTGCGGTTTTTCCGTAGCACCATAGAAGCCGACGCACACGGCAAATACAGCAGCGCAGGCAATCATGGTCCAGGCCTTTTTCATCTGTTTGAGCTGCGGAGCGTCCAGAGCGGATTCAATCATCGGCGTGAAGGTATTCATGATCAGAATGGAGTACATGCATCCTTCCGGCAGGTTGCCTTTTACACGAATCAGAACGGTAATGGCCGCTGCGCACATCGCAAAGAAAATGCGTCCGGATGGAACGGTCGGCATCGTTACCGGATCGGTCAGCATGAATACGCCGCCGAAAATAACGCCGCCCGTCAGCAGGTGAAGCAGAGGGTACCAGATGAATCCGGGAACACCGTGCCAGGATTCGATTCCGGTCGCAATGGCGATAATCATGGAGATCACCGCGATGGTTCCAAGATAGAACACAGGAATACGCCAGTCGATGACGTTTTTGACAATAAGCCAGATGCCGATCAGAAGGATCAGCAGAGACATCGTTTCACCGATTGCACCAGGGTAGAAGCCCATGAACAGGCTCGACCATCCGCCTACGGAATCGAGGTAGGCATCCAGCGCCGCTTCGGTTCCCGGCAGCCAGTTGAAGGCGTTGGCCATCAGCGTAGTCGGGGTTGCACTGGTTGTAACCAGAGACGCGGTCGCTGCACCGGAGAAGGAAGCAAAGATGACTGCACGGCCTACAGCAGCCGGGTTGAAAATGTTAAATCCAAATCCGCCGAACACCAGACGGCCAAATACGATCGCAAAGATCGTCGCGATAATTACCGCATAAGGCGGGATGGTGATCGGGCACATCATAACGAGAATCAGGGACGTTACCCATCCAAAGGAGTGGGTGATGAAATCCTTGATGTTCTCTTTCTTTACTTTCGCAAAGATAGCTTCGCACACGAAGGTGGTGATCAGCGAGCAGCCTAGAAGCAGAAGCGCCTGCAGACCGAACGCTGCACCCCAGCGAACGAAGTAATAAATATCGGAAGCCGCAAACACAATCAGAAGACCAATGGTCAGATTGCGCATGATTTTCTGCGTGGAATTCGACGACTGAAGGTTCGGGCTTACATGAAAGGCAAATTTCATTCTCGTATCCCTCTACTTTCTCTTCGCCTTCATAGCCATCGTACGCTTGGCTTTGCGGACATTTTCGGTAACCTGAATGTGGCTTGGGCAGACATAGGTGCACAGGCCGCATTCGATACAGAGCATCGCACCGCGTTTTTCCATTTCCACGGTGTCGTTGGCCTTGACCGCATTGGAAATGCGAACCGGCTGCAGGCCCATCGGGCAGTGTGCGGTACAGCGTCCGCAACGCATGCAGGTCATTTCCGGCTCGTTTTCGTTTTTCAGAACGGTGATCGCGTTCATGGCGCGGTCAATGCAGATCTGATCGGAAACCATGGCCTTGCCCATCATTGGACCGCCGGCAATCAGCTTGAGCGAATCCACTTTTTCGATGAAGCCGCCGAGCTGTTCGATGATTTCCGCCACGCACATGCCGACCGGTACAAAAACGTTTACCGGATACTTCAGCCCTTCACCGGAGAAGGTTACGTATTTCTTGGAGAGCGCTTCGCCGTTTTCAAAAGCGTGCGCAACCAGAATCGCGGTTTCCGCGTTGTTTACGATAACGCCGCATTCGCCAGGGAGACGATCGTATTCTCTCTTGAGAATCGTACGGATCAGGGTACGTTCGCCGCCCATTGGGTAGACATCGGGTACAGGGGTTACTTCGATGCCGGCTGCGTTTTCACGGCTGATTTCTTCACGGATGTAGTTAATCAGGTCCGGGTGCGTTTTCTTGACACCGATTTTTACGGTTTTGACTTCTGCCATTTTCTGCAGAATGCGCACGCCATGTACGAAGTCCTGTACTTCATCCATGATGCATTTGTAGTCCGCGGTAATATACGGTTCACATTCCACGGCGTTGATAATGAGGGTGTCGATTTTTTCCACGTTCAGATACTTCACGTAGGTCGGGAAGCCGGCACCGCCCTGACCGATGATACCGGCGTTCTTAACAAATTCGACCATCTCTTCGTGACTCGCGCGAGTCCAGTCAAGCGGTTCAAAAGCCTGCTGTTTTTCCTGGACAGCATCCAGCTCAATCACCATGTGCGGCTGAGGTTTCAGACTGTTATGAGGCCGTTTGACAGTTCCTTTGTAGATACCGGAAACCGAAGAGTAAACAGGAACCGGAAATGCCGATTTGGTATTGGCAAGACGGGTACCGATCTTTACGTGGTCTCCTTCATTGACGAGGATTTCAACCTGCGAATTGTTGCCTGCGAAAAGAGGAATATAAACTTCCTTTTTCGGCATGAGAGTTTTCGCATCGCTGTGATCCGTCAATCCTTTTCTACCAGGGATGTGCTGACACATTGGCCCTAATAAAAGTGACATACTTTTCTTCCTTTCAATGCAGTTCAACCCAATTTTAGTAACCATTGCATAGAAAATCAAATGCGGCTAACACATTTATTTGACAATTCGTATCTGGTGTCTGCGGATTGTGGATTCCCTGTCGAACGCATCCAGGACTTTGCCTTCCCCATACAGAGCGATACAGAGCGCCAAAGCGCATGCCCAGACCTTTCCCTGCAGACGTCAGAATGGAAAATTTGCAGAGTCGAGCCGAATTTTCGACATACGGGAAGTCTTGCTTAAACGGAAGCCCTGTTTCAAAATCCGGTATACTGTTACCGGTCTGCCTGCGCATTCTGCAAAACAGACCAGTTCTCCTCGCGCAGATTCCGGTGCTATCCCTGCAACCTGGAAAAACGCCCTGACGGAACACCAAACGGAACCTCCAGACGGATTCGTCCATTTCGGCGAGTTCGCAGTTCTTACGGCCTGCCCGGAGTTCCCTGCTTACGATCCATACTTACCCATATAAAATAGGAAAGAAAATTATGCCAAACGAAAACGATCAAAACGCTTCAGCATCGTCAGACGCTCCTGCAGCTGCCGGAGAGGAAGCCCAGACGAATACAAATACCGAAAATTTAAAAGAGAACGAAAACGAAAATTTCTCGTCCCAAAACAAATCCGAGTTCAAAAACGATTCCGAAAACAAAAACGATCTAGAGGAAAACGATAAAGATAGCAATAAAGAAAAGGAAAAAAACAGACCAGAGCACAAAAACCATATCGGTGCCTGGATTGTTGCCGCCATCTGCGTACTGGCGCTGACGATTTCCTTTACGCTATATCTTTCTTCGCCCAAAGACGCATCCAAAGGCGAAGTGCAGTCGCGCTCGACAACGATGATTGATGTCGGATTCGATACCCCGGTCACCTTCAAGACCACCAGCAATGAAGCCGATTTTGACCGCTGGCTTCAGATCGTCCGCGATACCTTTCTGGAATGTTCGGCCATCTTTGATGCCGTCAACCCGCCAGCCGACGATACCGTCGTCAGCCTGTACACGATCAATAACGCCCCGCGCAATACGCCTTTTGAAGTGGACGAAAAAATGATCGAAGTCTACAACGACGCCCTTCAGATTCATGCCGTCAATAACAAGTTCGATCCGGCGCAGGGCAATCTCACCGCCTTATGGCGAGCGGTCATGGACGAGAGTGATCCTGTCCTTCCTTCTGCACAGGAAGTCGAAGATGCCATCAACAAAGATTCCGTGAACGGCGTTAAAGTCGATGGAAACACCATCACGCTGACCGGCGAAGACGCCGCCCTCGATTTTGGTGCTATTGCCAAAGGCTATACCGCACAGCTGGCTGCCGATCGTCTGGTCGAAGCCGGTCTGGAAGAAGGCCTGATCAATGCCGGCGGCAACGTCGTTCTGATCGGCCACAAGCCGGACGGCAAAAACTGGAAAGTCGGCATTCAGGATCCGGATGGCAGCGATTCCCTTCTCACCTGCTCGCTTGCAGATCCCTCCTGCTTTGTAACATCCGGCGACTATCAGCGTTACGTCCTGATTGACGGACAGCGCTACGCCCATATTGTCGATCCGACCACCGGCTATCCAGCCCGTTACATGCGCTCCGTTACCGTCGTGGATCAGGATTCTGCCTACTGCGACGGCATGTCGACCGCTCTGTTTTGCATGAGCGTTGAAGACGGCCTAGCTCTCTGTAAAAAGATCGGTCTGCAGGCCATCTGGATCGTCGATAAAGGAACCGTGAACGTAACCCCGGATCTTTCCACCGATACTTTCGATATTTATCTCACCGATGGAATGAAAGATCTGGTGACGCTCAAAGCTAAATAACCCCTTCTCTGGCCCATTCTTTTCCCCAGTAATAAAACGGCGTTTCTTCCCTGCGGCATAAAAGCCGATCGGAAAGAAACGCCGTTTTTGCAAAGGTACGTTGCATGCGACCCAGCACGCAGAAAAAGAAAGACTTACAGGCAGAGCGATTAAAGAGCACGGGCGAACCGATCACGGAAGCCTCTTTGAAAGGTGAGTAAGTCAAAGAGAAGGCTTCCACTTGGTTTCAGGCAAGTGTCCCGTAAGGATTGTGATATGCAAATATACGCTCGCCGATCTGGCGGGTCTTCGGATCCAAAGAAAAAAGCAGGTGCTCCATGACATCCTGGTACGAATAGTATTTATACAGTCCGCGGTTTCCGCAGCTGGGATCGGTGTTGACTCCATAATAATTCAGAATGCATTTGGGAAGAAATCCTCGAAAATACTGATCACCCAGAAGTTCGATTTCAATCTGGACTACCCCTTTGCTTTCAAAGAGATATTCATACAGAATTTTCCCCGCCATCAAATCCAGCGAAGGCACCAGCACTTCAATGTTTTCGTATTTCTCGATTTTTGGAATTGGCTCAGAATTGGACATTTTTCTTTCCTCCGTTTAATGCCAGGATACCAGGCGGATTGGCGGATTCCAATCCAGACCAGGAAGAGAATTCAGGCTTTTTTCCTGCCATATTTAGCGCAGGGCTGCTTTTAAATCGCAGCTGAAACAGCAATACAGACAAAGGAAAACCTGAGGCGAATTAACGGCCTCAGGTCTGATGGATTTGAAATCAGTTTCTATGCACTTTCTGCCCAGGACAAAACGCTAAGTTCAAAAGGTACAGCATGCGTTTGTCTTACTGTGAGTCCGGTTCTGCTCCCTCGATCAGCACTCTGATTCCCTGTCTCTAAATTCTTTTTGCCATCGCACTTTTCGGATTTTATCCCCTCTGCATTCTCTGGAGACGGCCGATTTTTAAATTGCCTTCTCTCCCGGTAAAAACAGCGGCTTTTCGGACTTTGACCAAACGGTTCCATGGTATACTTTATGTGGTTTTAAACATAAAGGAGATACACAATGGACAAGTACGTTTGCACACTTTGCGGATATGAGTACGATCCGGCTGTCGGCGATCCCGATAACGGCATCCCAGCTGGAACCGCATTCGAAGATCTTCCTGAAGACTGGGTTTGCCCTCTTTGCGGAGCTTCGAAATCCGATTTCGAAAAAGTTGAATAATCACAAACCCATCCAAAAAAACAGTCTTTGTCTGGACAGCCGTCCAAACGAAGGCTCTTTTTTCATTCATAGGCCCCCGCGCGCGGCGGCCCACCCTTGGTTAGTTGAAATATGGATGAGGGCTCGTTGAGCCCTCTTTTATTATTTTTAATGAATTTCTCTTCGCAATTTCGATTCCTGATAGAATCGCTTTGTACCAGAGCACTGGAAAAGCACGTTACGCAAATAATTCATAATGATAATTATTTACCTTTCATGA
>NZ_JAHDSX010000067.1:0-8258 GCF_020969955.1 Allobaculum fili
GGATGATTTTTTCAACAGGTAGAAAATCATCCTTTTCGTCATGCCTGAGACGCAAAATATAAGAAATGACAACGCTCATGAACAGGGTATACGATTTTTATCCCTCCTTAACTTAATGACATTGGAATCAATGCCATAAAAAACCGCCTCCAGCATCAGTGTAGCGTCTCGTAAAGATCGAGAAGCCGGCTTTTGCTCAAGACGGTTTTTCAATGGCTCTATCGAAATTTCAGATCGGAGAATTCATGCGATTTCCGTTTTTCTTCTCCGTATATGTGCTCCGGATATCCGTATATGTGTTTCGTATGCAGGAAACGTACCGATTTTTTACAGGGGCAGATTTCTATTTCCCATTCGGTTTTCCTCCGGATTTTTCAGTCCAGATTTATTTGGACGAAGAATCGTTTTTAACCGTCGCCGCGTTTTGCGCGGGTTCCGGGTCTTTGGCAGGATCGGCGTCCTTCGCTGGATTCGGCTCTTTGACCGGATTGGACGGCTCGGATGGCTTTATCGATGCGGCGGGCTTTTCTGAAGAATCCGAAACCTGACTCAGCGCTTTCGAAGCGGCTTCGGCATTTTTTTGAAGGTCTTCTCGTTCTTCTTTTGTCGGCGATTCGAGATTGGCCGGACTGGAAGGACGAATGTCTTCATCGGTCATGTCGTAGGCACAAAGCAGCGCGTCCAGACGGCGGCGCAGATCTTCATCATCGCGAATCATCTGTTCGACTTCCACCTGCGCTTGAGGATTTTCATCCACCGACTTGCGCAGTTCCATCATTTCGGAACGCATTTTCTGAACAACGTTCTTGCTGGCGTTTTTCTGCCCCTTTTCGTTTGATTCCTTTTCGCGCTCCTGCTCCTGTTCGCGTCTGGCTTTGAGTTCGGCCAGATCGATTTTGGCAATCTTATAGACGGAAGCCATCAGAGGCACGCCGAGGATCATGCCCAGTACGCCAAAAAGCGTACCGCCGACGACGATCGTCATCATGACGTAAATGCCGGGCAGACCGACTTTATTTCCGATAACACGCGGGAAGAAGACGTTGGATTCGATCTGCTGAATGATGCAGAGGAAAATCAGGAAGATCAGACACTTGGTCGGCGAAATGGTAAAGATAATGAACGCGCCGATGCCGCCGCCGATAAAGGCGCCGACCATCGGGATCATGTTGATAACGCCGACAAGAATGCCGATCATCGTCGCATACGGCAGCTGCAAAATCAGCATGCCGACTATGCACATCGTCGAAAGAATAGCCGCTTCAATAATTTCGCCCAGAATGAACGATTTGAACGAGTCATTGACAATGCGCAGGTCGCGGGTCAGATGCGTCCGTTTTGGCTTGGACACGTAGAGATCGACAAAGGTGTAATAGCCTTTGACAAAGCGTTCCTTTTCCGCCAGAACATAGGAGGCGAAAATCACAACTACAAACGTATTCACAAAAAAGCTGACAAAGGAGGACACCAGGTTCATCGTGCTGTCCATCACATTGGAGCCGCCGCTTCCGTTGGTCAGAAAGCGGACAATCACTTCAAACGTCTGATCCCAGTCAATCGGGTTGGCTTTCAGCTTTTCGAGAAGCGAAGGGTAGTTGTGCAGAAGCTTTTGCAGGAGCGTTTCCACTTCGTTGAAATACTCCGGTGCTTCGCTTGTCAGCATGCGCAGCGCGCTGATCAGGTTTGGAATAATGATCGACAGAATCAGGATGATGATCAGAAACATCACCAGAAACGAAGTCAGAATGGCCAGCGCTCTGGCATGATTCTTCACAAACGGCTTATCGGATTTTTTCAGCCGGTCTTCGACCGGGCACATGATCAGATTCAGCACGAAGGCCAGAGCAGCCCCGCCAAGCAGAGAAGTAATCGATCGAAGCAGGATATCGATGCCGGAAACAACATAGGAAAAGTTTGTAATGAACAAAATCGCCAGGACGACAATGACTCCCATCATCCAGAGCGTTCTGTACTTTTTAAAGATTTTCATGGGCTTTTTCCTCGCAAATTACAGTTTGTTTTCACACAAAAAAGAGTCAGGCGATTTCCAGGTTCTGTCGTATAGATCCTGAATTCAGGACATGGATTTTTTCAGAAACCACAGACCGATCCCCAGACAGATCGCGGAGACAATGAGCATCCAGAGAATTCCCCAGAACAGAGAAACCATGGACAGGGCACACGCCAGGAACAGAAATACGCAGCCAAGAATGCCGGCAGTTTTTTTCGAGACAGGTCGCATACAGGACTCTCCTTTGCTTGTTGCTTATTGGTTAATCATACCATTGCATTTTTTAGAGAAGGCAGTTTTCCTGCTTTCTTCCCTTTTGCAGCGCATCCATTTTCTCTGGATCCCGTCGGAATGAATCCGGGTTATTCGAGCAGAAAAACGAACAGAAATCCGGCAATTCAGGCGAGAATCGAACCGGACCAGAACCGAAAGATTTCAGGACGGCCGGTCTTTCGAGCGGCTTTCCTTTAATGGACAATTTTGTGAGTTTTCATATCATTTTGTGAATTTTCCTCTATAATTTTGGCTCATACTGATCCAGCACGTATGGTTTTTGAACAGAAGAAAGGAGAGAGACGATGACCGCACAAAAGAAACCCCGAAAAAAGACACCGCCGCCCCCTCCAGGCCGTCCGCACGGACTGCGCAAGCGCGCTCTGATTTTCCCTGCGCTGCTTCTGCTGCTTTCCATCGGATGCTCCATCTTCATCCTCACCCGTCAAAGCGATATTCCCCAGACGCAGCAGGAACTTGTTGCCTTAGTCGAGCACCAGGCGGCTGCCGAAGGCATCAGCGACCATCTGCGCGAACTGAAGGCGATTGTTACGGTGGAATCCAACTGGTCTGCCGAAGATGTCTTTCAGTCCAGCGAGTCCCTTGGCCTTCCGCCCAATTCCCTTTCGACCGTTGATTCGATCGAACAGGGCGTCCATTACTACCATACCCTTCTCGAAAAAGCCGCCGAGCTCGGTGTAGACCAGGATGCCGTTTTTCAGGCGTACAACTTTGGCAGCGGCTACCTTGATTTTGTCGCCGCCAACGGCGGCGTCCATACCCGCGCACTGGCCGAAGAATTTTCCCGGATTCATTCCGAAGGAAAAGTCGTCTCCTACCCCAACCCCATCGCCATTGCGGCCAACGGAGGCTGGCGCTACGAATACGGCAACATGTTTTATGTCGACCTGATCCATCAGGCTCTGGCCACCATTACCTGATCCAGAATTTTTCCCTCTGGAAAATATTGTCAGATGCATCCGTCGCCCGGAGCGTCTGGCTTTTTTTCTGGGCTGGTCCCGGCGGTTTACGGCTTTTTCCTGCCAATGCGGGCTGCGAATCTGCATGCGGCCTCTCGATTTCCGATCCGCCGTACAGTGCGGACAATACGGATTCTACGGACCGTATGGCCTGTACGTTTTCGTTTTTCAAAAAACAAAGCTGCTCCTGGCCTGCGTGCAGGTCCATGAGCAGCTTTATCTTTCGTATGTATGAATGGGTTAAAGGAGACAGAATCGAATCGGTCCGACCGATACGATTGGTCTCTTTAAGCGCGAGGCTTTCGATTATTGCGTTTTGCGAACCGGGCTTACTTTTCTTCAGCAGCCTGGATGAATTTCATCAGTGCGTTTTCATCCATGTAGCCGGCAGTAGCCAGAACCGGTTTGCCGTCCTTGAAGAAGACGAGCGTTGGAACGGACTGTACTTTGAAGGCAGCCGCGATTTCCTGCTGCTTGTCGATGTCGCACTGGGCTACAACAACTTTGCCTTCGAGTTTTTCAGAGACGCTTTCGAGAACAGGATGCAGCATTTTGCAGGGGCCGCACCAGGTCGCGAAGAAGTCCACGAGTACTTCAGGATGGTTTCCTACGATTTCCTTGTAGGTATCAACAGAATCAATATGACGAATAGACATGATTATTACCTCCTGTCCATGTACTGGACATTTGGCCGAATAGGAAAGGAAGCTGTATGCCGGTACAGTCACAGTTCCTTCCGGCTGATTCCTATTATACGAATATCCGCCTCTCTGCTGGGTTTTAGCGCCCGCCCTCTGTAAAACCCAAAAGAATTTGTCTAGTTTAACTCCATAAAACAAACCGCCCGGATCTTTTTGCGGATCCAGGCGGAAAAATGGAGTTTTCAATGGATAAGTCTGCGATTTACTGATCGCCACTCGGAATTTCGTTGAAGGCACCTTCGCCGCCTTCGCCTGTACCCGGATCCGCCGGAGCCGGTTCAATCGGGACTTCTGTCGTACCCGGATCGATGGGCTCTTCCTGAACGGGATATGTGTAGGAAGGCGTCTGGGACGGATCGACGTAAACCCCGCCGTTTTCGTTGCCGTAATCTGGCGGAAGAATCGGGCCGATGGGCGGCTCGGTCTGGTTGGTCTGGTTGAGTACATGCTTGGAATCTTCGGAATCTTCGCTCTCTGCCGGAATCTGAGGCACACGGCCTTCCAGAACGTCTTCAATCAGGGAATGCGCGGTATTGACGTCTTCTTCGTAAACGAGCGTGACGGAAGCCGCTGCGCCAAGCGCTGCCGACATCTGCGTATCGCTTGCGCCGGTCAGGGCGTAGCTCTGGATGTTCCAGGACGGGAACGAGCTGACTTCCAGGCGAATCAGATCGCGGATCTGGCTGGACGGCATGTTCGTCGTAAACGCGGTAGAAAGCGCGGTCAGCACTTTCGGATAGTTCACCAGCATCGACGGGGACATGACGGAGCGCATGAGCGCCTTCATGACCTGCTGCTGGTTGCGGATGCGCTGGTTGTCGCCGTCGAGATAGGCATGGCGCTCACGGGCAAACGCCAGAGCCCGCTCGCCGTCGAGATGGTTGACGCCTTCGTGCACGCCTTCGGTACCGTTGGCGTAAAAGCGTTCGACTTCCAGACCCGGTTCGACTGTGATATCAATGCCGCCGACTGCGTCGACCACATTGATCAGCGAGGAGAAGTTCACCTGTACGGTGTAGTTGATTTCAATATTGAGGAAATCTTCAATGGTAGATTCGGTTGTGCCGATTCCGTAAATGCCCGAATGGGTCAGCTTGTCGTACTGACCGGCCGCATAGCCGCACGCCGTTTCGTTTTTCCGGCAGGAAAACGGCATGTAGGAATCGCGCGGCAGGGAGACGAGAAGCACTTCGTGCGTTTTCGGATTGACCACCGCAAGCATGTTCACGTCCGTACGGGACTTGGACATGAGCGTTCCATAGTTATCGGAACCGGAAATCATGACCACAAACGGATCCTGCGTAATATCCGCAACCGGATCCGCTTCGTTTTTCATATCTTCCGGAATGTCTTCGTAGTACAGATACTGATCCACCGTATTGGTCAGCGTCGTCAGCGCGCCATAGCGGTTGTAGTCGTTGGCCGCGTCGAGCAGCGAGGAATGGAACTGTTCCGGCAAAACGACCGCTACGACATTGTCTGCGTAAAGCGCGTCAACCAGCTGATACTGATCGGCGAATTCAAGAATTTCGGCGTCTTTCATGCCCTTGCTTTCGAGCTGGGCCAGCGCCGCTTTCGTTCCTTCTTCATCCAGCGTCGGAACGGTACCGATCCGCTTTCCGCTCAGGGAAGCCGGATCTTTTAAATCGTAGCCTTTGGTCGAGTACGTCGTCACCGTTACGGCCATTTTTTCGCCCAGGCCAGCCGCGTCATCGAGAATGGCGTTGGTCTGCGAATCGGAATCGTCACCGTCTTTTCCGGAATGGTTCGCCGTATGGCGCGTACCAATGATGGAAAAGAAGTCCGCGGTCTGCTGGATATACCAGCCGCCAAGAACCGATACGCTGCCAAGCGCAACCGACAGAATGACCAGAAGCGATTTCGCCCAGGTCTTTGTCCGCCGGCGGAACAGTCCCCAGACAATAACGACAAGCAGAAGAAGCTGGAAGGCGCCAAGAACGCTCAGCTGAATCGTGCTGAACACGTCCAGGCTGAATGCCTCGAACATCAGATAGACAAATCCGCCAGCCAGAAAAAGCGAGGCAACCCATGCCAGAACCCGCATGGCTTTTGACGGTTTCGCGGGTTTTCGGCGCGATGGTCGTTTTTTGGGCATAATCTTCTCCTCCTCAAAAAATCTGTTTCTAATCTTACCATACGAAAAAGATGAATTCTCTCTTTCATTCGCTTTATGTACGGTTTCTTTAGCGCCCCAGTCCGTACACGGACCAGAAAAGAAGGTCGACTCTGCGCGCCGCAGACGCTTTTTCTGCCGCTCGATCGGAGCGATCAGAACGTCCGGCAGGTGTGCAGCGCATCAAGCCAGCGTAAGTATTCGCGCTCCATTTCCTTCTGGTTATCCTGCGGAACAAACGAACGTTCGACTTCAATATTCAGATCGTCCCAGTTCCAGAAGCCGCACGCCAGACCAGCCAGATAGGCGGCGCCAAGCGCCGTCAGCTCATTGATTTCAAAGCGGTCGACTTCCATGCGGCAAAGATCCGCCTGCTTCTGCAGCAGGAAATTGTTGGCGGCAGCGCCGCCGTCCACTTTCAGAATCTGAATGGGAATGCCCGAATCGGCTTCCATCGCATCCAGAACGTCCTTGACCTGGAATGCCATGCTTTCGAGCGCCGCCCGGACGAGTTCATCCGTTCCCGTCGAAAAGGTGAGACCGACAATGACCGCCCGTGCCCGTTCGTCCCAGCTTGGCGCGCCCAGACCGACAAAAGCCGGAACTATGTAGACGCCGGTACTGCCGGCACGCACCGCCATTTCTTCCGTCTGACTGACGGAGTAAAAGAGGTGAAGCTTGTCGCGCATCCACTTGAGAATGGATCCGGAAACAAAAATCGAGCCTTCCAGCGCATACGTGACCTGATCGCCGATTTTCCAGGCGATCGTGGAAAGCAGGCCATGGCGGGAACGGACGATTTCCGATCCGGTGTTCATTAACAGGAAGCCGCCGGTTCCATACGTGTTTTTTGCCATGCCTTTTTCCAGACACAGCTGACCGAACAGCGCGGCCTGCTGGTCGCCGACGATCGAGCAGATGTCGACTTCCTGTCCAAAGAGAACGTGCGGCGAAGTCGATCCGTACACCTGCGACGTGGAAACGATTTTAGGCAAAATGGCTTTTGGAATATTGAAGCGCTCGAGAAGTTCGTCATCCCATTCGACGGTTTCGATGTTGCAGAGCATCGTTCGCGACGCGTTGGTCGCATCGGTCACATGGACTTTCCCGCCCGTCAGATTCCAGACGAGCCATGTATCCATCGTGCCAAACAGAATTTCACCAGCTTCCGCTTTTTTGCGGGCGCCCGGAACATGATCGAGCATCCAGACGATTTTGGATGCGGAAAAATACGGGTCAATGCGCAGGCCGGTCTTGCGGCGGACAAACGGTTCCAGTCCTTCGTCTTTCCATATATCGCAGATCCCCGCGCTTTGCCGGGACTGCCAGACGATGGCCTTGCAGATGGGCAGGCCTGTACGCTTATCCCAGAGAATCGTCGTTTCGCGCTGATTGGAAATGCCGATTCCGCGAATCCGCGAAGGATCTGCGGACGCTTTGTTCAGTACGTCCGCCAGAACGCCCAGCGTGTCGTACCAGACTTCCATGGCGTCCTGTTCGACCCATCCGCTCTGGGGATATTCCACTTTGCATTCTTTCTGCGCCATGGCCTTCATGTGCTGTTCGTGATCAAACAGGATGGCGCGCGTCGATGTCGTGCCCTGGTCGATCGCCAGGATATACTGATTGTCATTCATATTCATTTTTCGACACCCGGACAGCCTGTTCTGGAACCGCTGCTGTAAAGATGCGGCGTTTTTTGCCAGATTTTTTCGGCTTTGCCAATCGGATGTCTTTACCTCTTTCTTGATTTTATCGACTTTGGAGGGCGGCGTCGCTGAAGACTGGCTCATGCCTCAAGGCTTTTTCTTCTTTGCGGGCGCCTGTCCGATTCGACGCTCTCCGACTGGGTTTGGCCTGAGACAGGTCCCTTCTTTTTCTACAATATTTTTATGAGGCTAAAACGAAGGTTAAACGTATCGTTCCAAACTGTAAGCCGCCTCATCGTGTCGACGCGTAAAACCCTTCCATACAAAAGAAAAAGAGCACGTCGGACGTGCTCCATGAACGGCGGAAAAAACAATCCATATTTAATTAGAACTTTCCCAATGAGCTTAACTATACAAATCGCTCGTTTTTGAAATTTCATCCCATCAGAGAGCCTTTTTCCGAGGCTCTCTTTTTAATTTTCCCCTGGCTCAATGACCATAACTACGATT
>NZ_JAHDSX010000068.1:0-8111 GCF_020969955.1 Allobaculum fili
CCGGAAACATATCGAACCCGGCCGTTAAGCTGCAGAACGCCGACAATAGCCGCAAGGCAAAGATAGGAAGCTGCCAGACAAAATGAAATCCCCGAAGGATAAAGGAGAGATCCAATATCTTTCGGGGATTTTTTTGCTGTCTGGAAATTTGTTCGAGAAATTTGCGTATTGAAAAATTTGTTTTTCGATTCGTCGGATGCCTGCCCGAACACCAGGCGATCCTGTTTTCTGTCGAAACGATTGGAATTTTTACAGGATTCGCAAAGAACCTTTTAAATCTGGAGTTTTACGTATCTCTTAACAGAACTTTCGGGAGTCTTAGAAAGCACATACCAAAAACGGAGCGTGAGTCTTTATAGTCAGCCGTTTTGAAGGTTCACCCCCTGAAAAAACGGTTTCTGTCGAATGGATAAAATCTATGTACCGAAATACGAAACGCCTGCTTTAGCAAAACAATCGTATTTCCGTATCGGACGCAAACTTTGTACGAAAGATGCGCCAAAGAAATTTGCGAGGAAATGGAAGAAGGAAGGAAATGGAAAAACCAAATGTATTTGTACCCCTGGGCGGGGCACAGTCTGTTGGCGACAGCTGCTATTTTGTCCGTATGAATGGTGTGAACATCCTTCTGGATGCGGGTGCTGCAGTTCATGAGGGGCAGATTGAATATCCAGATTATGAATACCTCCTTCGGGCTGGCATTCTGGAAAGCTTCAGCGAAATCAATCTGATTCTGATTTCCCATGCCCACCTGGATCATTGCCGTGGTTTGCCTGTGCTGACCAATCTGGCAAAAAATGCGGAAATCTGGACGACAGAAACGACATGGAAACTGGTTGAGCTCCAGCTCCAAAGGGGATTTCATCGGGATCTGCATGCTTCCAATCTATGGGTGACGCGGATACAGGAGCGAGTAGAATTTCTGGATTTCATGCAGGAACGAAGTTTTGCCGATCTGAAGATCACGTGCCTCCAGGCTGGCCATATTCCAGGAGCTGCCATGTTCTGGATCCAGAGCCGGAATAGCTCTCTGCTGTATACCGGCGATTACAGTCTGAACCAAATGCCGCTTACTGGGTCCGCCATTTTGCCCGAAGATATCCATCCGGATGCGCTGATTCTTTGCGGTCTGCATGCACTGGATGAATACAGGTGTACCCGCTCCGGTCTTTCTGGTCTGCTGGGCGCAATTCAAAGCCATATTGATGCCGGCGAGGCAGTGAACTGCCTGATTGGGCAGCTCTCCAAAGGGGTAGAGTTTCTCAAAATTATTCTCGATGAAATCGATGGTCTGGAGAACATCTATCTCGATACACGGGTTATGGATACCGTTCATGCGCTCGAGCAGAGCGGGATTCCGATACTGGATAAAAAATGCCGGATGCTGGCTGGGGAAGGAGATGACGTTTTCGATGCGCCGCATACCATAACGATTGCCTCCGATTTGCGCTGTTTCCCGTTATACATCGATCCGTGGATAGTGGATTTCACGCTGCATGAGTCATATCTCCAGATGAAGGAAATTCTAGAGAGGCTCAATGCCGTACAGGTGTTTATCGTTCACTGCGATCCCCGGCGACAGAGCGGCCGGCCGATTGATCAGCGCCTTCTCAATGAAGGCAGATGCTTCTCGCAAATCGAAATGCCGCAAAAGAAGGAGATTTTCCTTCTGCCGTTTCAGCCCGCATCCTGCTGAAAAGCTGAGAGGAGGTTTCGATCAAGGCGATCGATCTAATTTGAACAGAGCTGATTTTGTCATATCCCGTCCGAGCAGAGCCGTTCAATTCAGCTCGATCAGACTTTGACCGTATCTCGGTTGGAATATTGCCCAAACGCAGAAGTTTGTATGGAAAGAAATTCAGGAAATGAAATTCAGGAAATGAAATTCAGGAAAAGAGATTCAGGAAAAGAGATTCAGGAAAGGAAAGCCAAATGAGTGACCACAGAAAAACATCCCGCCGCCCGCATAGAAATGTGTCCCGACAGGACGAAAAAAGAGAAGACGTAAAGCCAAAAAAGAAACCCGTCGAAAAGGAGGGAGAAAAGGCAGCTCGATCCTCACGACAGACTAGACCGGAGACGAATGCGAAAACGAAATCCTGCCCGAAAAACGAAACCAGAAATCAGGAGAAATCTGAGGGCAATCCAGAAAAGCGAAACGCAGCATCTTCCGCAGTTAGACCTGGCTCTGAGGCGACAGCCGCTTCGCCTACGGTGCAGGATCAGGTGATCGATAAGCTGCACGAAAAGATTCAAAACCGTCATACCAAAAAGAGAGTCCGTCAGGAGATCAGCAACGAAAACTGCATGCTCATGGTCTGCCTGCAAAACCCCGGACTGAGTCCGATGCAGATGGTTGAACGGGTGAATACGTATTACGGAACGATGGTTCGCTACGATGACGTCCTGGAGTTTTTCCGGGTGCAGAAAATCAATCGGCCAGAAGTTCGCATCGCGATTTTTACGCAGGCAAAACAGAGCGCATCGCTTCTTGAACAGGCTATGAAAAACGATTTGTCCGCTCTCAATCAGTTCGAAGAAGAAATGAAAAGCCGTTCGAAAGAATTTGGCATTCATCGACAGTTCTTCTCTCGCATCCTGCTGACGACCTTCTTCCAGAACAATCCAGCCTTTCATAAATATGGCGATGAAGAAGATGTCGCCCTGATGGGCAATACGCTGCAGTTTTATACCCTGCTGGATTTGATCGATTCCATTCGACAGGCCATCGAAAATCAGGAAGAGGTCGAAAGCGCAGAAGAAAAAACGCTGAAAACCGTACCGGTTCGCGAACTGGAAAAAGCCAGCCAGAGAATTCGCGAGCTGGAAAGCGCGCTCGAGAGAACCGGCTATCTTCTTTCCGATTTGCAGGATGAATTCGACGCCCAGCTCGAACAGAACAAGATTCGGGAAATCGTCGAGTTTTTCTCGCAGCTCAATTCGGAAAAATACGGCTTTTTGCTGGATGAACTGCTGGCCCTGCAAAAAGGCGTCAGCCGTCTTCGTAAGCAGAAGTACGAAACGCCGCCCGAAATCAGCGGCGTTCTGATCCTCGTTCGAAAACTGATCCAGTTTGTTCAGGACAGTCACATTAATCCGATGTTCCGCCTCGATCAGGTGCTCGAAATTACCGCATCTCAGGCCGAGGAAATGGACTACGAAGGCGATCCGTTTCTCGACAATACGATGCTACGGAAAGTCCAGGTGCTTTCCCCCGGATGGATTTATCAGGATAAGGAAATTCAGATTTCAAGACCAAAAGTGAGGGAAATGAAATGACAAATCAGGCGAATGAACTTTGTGTCGGCATCGATCTGGGTACGACCAACTCTGTAATTGCGTTTACCAATACGCGCCCAAACGGCGATCTCGTCAGCCGGGTCTTCTCGGCCAGACGAAGCAACGATGTGTATTATGTGGCCGGTTCCGGGCAGTCGGTTTCCACCGTTCTGGAACCGACGCTGCCCAGCGTTGTGTACTATTCGATGGAAAGCGGCTATCAGCCAATAGTCGGCAACTTTGCCCGTCATCAGTATGCGATTCGTCCGCATCTGGTGGCGCGTTCCATCAAAAGCCAGATGGGACAGCCCAGAGTCACCGGGCTTTCTCCGGATGTTCCGGATGAGACGCCGGCTAAAATTTCCAGCCGGATTCTCAAGCATCTGATCGCGGATATGTCCCGCAAATTCCGCACGCCGATCGAAGAAGCGATTATTACCGTTCCGGCTAGCTTTGATGCCATCATGTGCGAAGCCACACGAGAAGCCGCAAGGCTCGCTGGACTTCGGATTTATCAGGAAGACGGCAGTGAAATGCCGATTCTGCTCTCGGAGCCCAACGCGGTGATTTACGATCTCATCAACCAGATTCGAAACGGGGAAGTACCCTCCTCGCTTCTCGATGTTTCTTCGAAAAAGCGCGTTCTGGTCTTTGATCTGGGCGGCGGCACGCTGGATGTTTCCCTGCATGAAATTGAGCAGGATGCGCAAAGCGGTTCGCTGATGGTGGATGAAGTCGCCACCAACCGCTACACCCGCCTGGGCGGCGATGATTTTGATCGTCTTATTGCGGACGCGATGTATCAGCGTCTCTATACGCAGTATCACAAGCATCCGGAAATCCAGAATAAAATTGTGCAGCTGAAAGAGCAGATTTATCCGCAGCTGCTTGATAAGGCGGAAGGCTTAAAGCTTTCCGTGAGCATGGCGCAGGAAGATGTGCTGGGCAGCGGCTGGGGCGATGATGAGGAAGAGGATCTGTATCCGGTCGGCGGCCGAATCAGCACCCTGGGCTACGCGTATGATGATTCCTTCACCAGGGAAGAAATAGAAGAAATCCTTTCTCCGCTTATGGGAAAGGATCTGACGATCGATCAGTATCAGAATATGGATACGATCGAAAATACGAAAAATATAATTTACCCCATTCTGGATGTTTTAAACAAAGCGTCCAGAGATACAGAAGGACCGGTTCCGGTCGATGCAGTCGTGCTGAATGGCGGCATGTCCAAGTTTTATCTGATCGAATCCCGTCTGGAAGAGTTTTTCGGCTTTAAGCCGATTACCGCAGTGGATCCCGATCAGTCGGTCGCCCGCGGTGCCGCGATTTATCATTATCTGCTGAAGCACAATCAGATCGCGAAGGGAAAAGGCCAGGTCGAACAGCTGCAGGAAGAAGGACTCGATCGAAAGGAAACGCTCGGATCCAATCCAGCCGATCCATCGGGTTCCAATGGCTTCGGAGCTTCTGCTGATTCTGAAAATGTGCAGGACGTTTCAAATATGACCTGGACAAATTCTGGCTCTTCGTCCACAGGTCAAAGCCTGAACGCTTCGGCTGGGTCAGAGCGGACTGCGGGTTTTCGGATTCGCCAGACCAGCATTCTCAATGAGAGTCTGTATTTGCAGGGGCAGAATGACATTCATCGAAAAATCATTGAAGCCGGGACAAAGCTTCCGCATGAATCCGCTGTTTTAAACGGATTCATGATTCGAGCCGGTCAGAACAAGATCGCCATTCCGATTGAACATCGAAGCTACGATGGTTCGTATCGAATCATCGCCAACGGCGTCGTGAATCTGAACACGGTGTATGAGCAGAATTTGCACGTGCGTCTGCAGATGAATCTTTCCAGCTCAAAAATCCTTTCCCTTCGTGCCTGGATTGTCGAAAATTCAGACAGCGAGGACGTGCTGGAAGAAGTTTCAGCACAGCTTTCCGTCTCTGGCGTAGGCCGTTCGGAACCGAAGGGGGCCCCGAAAATGCTTCCAAGTCTGATTTTCCAGAACACCCCAAGAAAAGTATCGACGGGCAATATGCAGGGAACAGGAACGGTGGATGTTTCCCGGCTTCTTCGAAACATGGAACGGGCTCTGGAATCTATGGATCGAGTGACCCATCCTGTACAGCGCGGAGAAAAAGTGAAAGAAGCCGCGCGGATCGGCAATCAGATTGCATCCTGCGCCAATAAGAAGGAAGCTGCATTTCCAGTTTTGGCCCTTCTGAAAAACACGACCAACGGTTTTCTGCGTGAACGGCTGTTCATTATCGCACGAAAGCTTGCTCCGTTCTGGACCGAACGGCAGACCGGCGAACTGGTGAAGATTGCCAAAGTTTACCTGACCAGTTCTCAATCGTATGGCCCAAAAACACTCAATCGCAATGGAGCGAATATTGAAGCCATTCATACGATCAGCGCATGCGGCAAACCGAAGGATGCGCTGGATATTCTGGGAATGGGCTACGAACAGCAGTATCGCAATCCTCTGCTTAACCTTTGCGGTAAGCAGCAGGTCGCCATCGACTGGATCAGCCGCTGCTTCTTAGAAGATGCGGATGCGGTATTCCTTCGCAAGCCCTGCAAGATCAGCGAAAGCACGCGTGCTCTGGGCAATGCGCTGCGCTTAAGTTCCGGACAGCGTGTAGCCATGTCTTCCCGAGACTTTTATATGGAAAAGCTCATCGCTCTGCTGCAGTCCGGATCGCTGTTTGACTTTGAAGTCGACAGCTGTCTGGTTGCGCTGGGCAGTATCGGCGATCAGCGCTTTGCGGACAATACGGTGGACGAAAAAATGCTCGAACGGGCACGCCGCTGCATTTCCAGAGTTCCGGACATTTATATCGACGTCCTCGCCACGCGTTTTGACCGCGCCAGAGAAGTCGTTGACATGCTTCTTTCCGGTCAGAAACTGGAGGCGGATCAGGAAGCGTATCTTCTGGTTATGCTGGAAGGAAACGACTAGCTCTTCAGGTCGTATGCACGTCAGACCAGATTTCACCGATCAGCAGAAGAACAGAGGAATACGATAGAAGAATGGAAGAACAATACCCAGAGATTCAAAGCTTCTTCATAAATCCATAAACCCTGAACGCCTGGACTTTACGAACATCGAGAAGATCCAGGCGCTTTTTTACCCTCGATTCCTGGCGCATGGGAAACAGTGTGGATTTGTTGTTTATGATAAACGACTAAAAACATTCGATAAACGATAAATATAGAATGCAAAACGTTAAAAATCATGGTATACTCTAGCCATCAAACAGGAGGAATTCCGTATGGAAAAACTGTATGCCAGTCCCGCTTTTCAAAAAATCGCCATTGTTCTGATGAAAGTGATCGAAATTCTTTACTGGATCGGATCGATCGGCATGCTGCTTCTCATGCTTTACGGTCTGTTCAATCCAAGTGCTCTGCCTGAGCTTGCTGCAGGCCTTCGATCCTCCGGTCAGGATCTTGTGATCGGTAGCTACTCGCTCGAAATGAATACCGATACGGCTGCGTTGGCAAACCAGGATCTTGTTCTGTTTCTGTTTGCGTGCATGCTGATGATGACCATGATCGCGATGATTTTTCGCAATCTCTATCTGATCTTCCGGCGGTCCGAATCCGGTACGCCGTTTGATTCGGATTCCATTCGCATGATGGGCGAAATTGGGATTTTCTCGATTCTGATTCCCGTTATCGGTCTGCTCTTCAGCGTCATTTTGCGCATCCTTCATTTCTTTACTTCCGGTACAGCGGTCATGACGGTGTACATGGACGGTATCATTCTTGGCATCATCGTCTTCTTCATTGCCGGCTTCTTTGTTCGAGGCCATCAGCTTGAAGAAGATGTAGACGGACTGATTTAGTCTGGATTTTTGTTAGACTGAATAGAGAAAACGAGTCAGAAACAGCTATGGGAAAAATCATTCTTCATCTTGACCGGGTGATGCTCGAGAGGCATATGAGCCTGAATGAACTTGCCAGCCAGGTCGGCATTACCAACGTCAACTTATCCAAAATCAAAAACAATAAAGTCAATGCGATTCGCTTCAGCACACTCGAAGGGATTTGCAGAGCGCTGAACTGTACGCCCGGCGATCTTCTCGAATACGTACCCGATGAATCTGACGAAGCGAAACCCAAAGAGATATCGGAAGAGTAATCCGAAAGAGTAATCCGAAAGATCCATGAGAGGGTGCAATCTGCAGGAAACACGGCTTCGTGTTCCGAATGGAAATGAGATCGTCGACAGGGTTGAGCAGGATCGCCTGCATACCTGTTGTCGGGCAGCTGCTTTCCGTCAAAAATGCATAAATAAAAAACGGATGGAAAAGAGGCTGCTGAAAAAGTCCCGTTTTTTGAAGTATAAAATCCGTGAAATAAAATTAAACCCAGCGAAGTTGCGTCAAAGACGCCCTCGTTGGGTTTGTGCTTGATATGTGCATGATAATTTTCGAAAAAGCCGGTAATGGGGGTGAGATATCCCCATTATTCGGTGGATAAGTCCGTTTTTTCCGAATTTTGGGCGCACTTATCCCAGGGATTTTCCGAAAGCTTAAAAATTCGCTGGATGTTTGACAGAAAGATCGTAACGGCCGCCTGCAGTTTCATTGAATTCAGCCCGCCTCCGCTCGCCTTACCGTATCCATAGTTCTGTTTAAGCTCGGCATTTTTCGCTTCGATTTTATAACGCTCATGCATCAGTTCCTGGTATTCTTCTGTCTCCATGAACGCCATCTGCTCAAGGTGAATATCGCTTTTGATTTTGACGGAGTAGCTTTTTGATTTTGCTCCTTCTTTGTAGCACCCTTCTTTGAGCGGACAGTGTTTACAGCGCTCTACATCG